>NZ_JBHYIK010000032.1:0-16930 GCF_042739735.1 Amycolatopsis sp. NPDC059027
CCTCCTTACCGGCGGTGAGTGCCGGTAAGGAGGCCTTCACGGCTTTTCGGGGCTTGGTGGTCGCGCTGGGAGCCGGGGGCACGAGCGCTAGCAAAGGTCCCTCGCTCCCCGCTCCACCCGCCGGGCCGGAACCGAGGGACGCCCTGGGTGCGTTCACCGCACCGAGGGACGCCCCCGTTGCACCCAACGCGCCCAGGGACGCCCTTGTCGCACCCCGGGCCAGTGTGTTGAAGGGCGCCTTCGGTGCACTGGCGGTGCTGAAGGACGCCTTCGTTGCGCTCAACGCACTGAAGGCGCCCTTCAGCACGTCTGGCGGCAGCCACGGCCCCGGAACCCGTAGCGACAGTGCCTGGCTGGACACCGGCGCCGCGTCGGCGGGATCGGGTGCCCCGAGCGTTAGCAAAGGTCCCTTGCTCCCGTTCCGGCGGCGCGGTCAGGTGCTGCTGATGTCGTGAACGCGTCGTAGCGGACGTTGGACGTCGTGAACGGGTCGTTCGGGACATGCCCGTGTTGGTCGAGGCGGGCGCAGCTGTCGGGCGGACCCCGCTCCCAGTCTGTTCGGCAGCAGAGCGCTAGCAAAGGTCCCTTGCTCCGCCGTTAGCGCCGTGTGGCACCGAAGGCTGTCCCCGCGGCGCCCGAAACCCACCCCACGGACAGCGATCGGCCTGTCCCCGTCAAGCGCTGCGAAGCGGCCGAACGGCGTAGATACCCAGGGTGCGAAGCGACTCCGCAGCGTCACCGCGAAGGGGGTGAGAACCCCTTCGCAGCGTCATCGGAACCGCTCACCGAATACCGTCACCCACTCGAACCTTTGTTCGAGAAATTGTCGGTGCCAGGGTGTTCAATGCATGGGTGAGCAACTCAGCACTCGCCGTCTTCGACGTCATCGACGAAGTCATCGCCCCGCTCCGCGCCGAGGTGCCGGAGCGGCCTTCGGTGATGGAGTTCTACGACCCGCAGTTCGAGGTGCCACCCGTCCTCGCCGACACCGAACCGCCGCCCGGCCTCAGCCTGGCCGACGAGGTCGAGCAGTACACCCGGTTCGTCGCGGGCATGTCCGCCATCGGGCTCGCGCCCGACGGCGAGGTCACGCCTGAGGCCGTCGGGCTCTATCGGGCGCTGCGCGGCGGGTTCATCCGGGGTGTCGTCACCGGCGTGTTCCCCACCCGGCGGGAGCCGTGGGAGGTCCGCTTCTTCGGCGACGAGGACTACACCACGGTGGTGAACAAACTCGGGCACCGAGCGCGGTTGCGCTCGGGTTTCCTCAGCTCGCTGCCCGGCTGGGTGTTCGACGACCTGCCGGACCGGCCGCCGGGGCCCGGTGCGTCCGTGCGCATCCACACCGACGAGGGCGGGCTCATCCCTGCGGAATGCGCTCCGGAGCTGGCCGTCATCCGCGAGTGCGTTGCCCGGCCGCGGCTGGGTACCGTGCTGGTCGACCTCGCGGTGCGGGACGCCATTCTCGCCAAATATCCGCACGGCGCGTTCGGGCTGGTGGACAACGACCTCGGCCGGTACCAGTTCAGCGCGGCCGTCGGCCGGTCCGGCCGCTGGACGATCACCTGGGGGCCCGCCACCCGCAGCACCGCCGAGCAGTGGATCGTCAAGGCGGTGCAGAGCCATGCCTAACCGGACGGCGGTGCTGGAGCTGCTCGAGCTGGCGGCCGCACCGGTGCTGGAAGCCATGCCGGAACGCGATCCGGTCGATCGGCTGTACAACCCCGAGGTGACCGACGAGGAGATCCGCGTCCACGGCACGGTGTCCGACGATCCGGCCGATCTGGTCGCCGAGGTCGAGCGGCACGCGGCGTGGGCGGCCGCGCTCGAGGGCACGCCCTTCGGTGACGACGGCGAGCTGACCGAGGTCGGGTACGAGGTGGTGTCGCTGATCCTGCGCGGCTCCGTGCGCGCCGCCGTGAGCGGGGTGTTCGAGGACGGGCCGGAGACCGCGGACATCCGCTGCTACGCCGACGGTGAGCACGCGCTGGTGATGGCCTCCCTGCCCGACCGCACGGCCATCCACCTCGACGACTACGCCCGCCTGCCGGAGCTGGTCGTCGGATCGTTGCCGGACGCGCCGGAGGGGGAGTTCCGGCAGATCTGGCTCTCGGTCGACGAACACGGCCTGATCCACGGTCAGCACGAGGAGGTCGGGGCGTTGCGCGAGCTGCTGGCCCGGCCACGCAGCGGCACCGCGGTGCTCGACGTGTTCGCCTTCGGCGGGCTCTGCGCCGAGTTCCCCGAGCACGGGTTCGTCCTGCTCGACACGGACGTAGGCAGGCACGTCCTGTGCGCCATCCACCGTGGTGGCGGGCAGCGGCAGCTGGTGCTCGCGCCGTTCAGCAGGGACATGCTCATCGGGTGGTTCCGCGAGGTCGTCGACGCCGGGCCGGTGGAGCCGTCGTGACAGGCTCGTAGCCGCGTTGTGACCGGAATCACTACGATGTGTCACGAAGAGAGGTCGACCTTAGTTCCGGATGGCTGGACACTGCCTGTGAACGCGACAGACAGTGTGCAAGGCGTGACGGATATCTGGCCCATTGGGCGGATGCGCGCGACGCCCACGTCGCTACCCTGAAAGGCGAGGACATTCGACAGTGGAGTCGTCGCGAAACGGAGTCTCGGTGCGCTCACGGTTAGTGACTGTTCATGCGGAACGTGGGCACTTCCGCCGCGACACACACAGTGAGGTGGTCCCCCATGAGCAATAGCGGTGAGGTGCCCTTCTTCACCCCTCCGGAGCCCCCGGCGCGCGACGGCACGTTGTCCGGCGGGCAGGGCGATACGTTCGCCGATCCCCTTTCCGGGCTCGTGACCGCCGCGGACGTACCCCCGGCGGGCACTGGCAACGGGGCGGGGAACGGCGTGCCGAGGGTCGTGGTGCCGGGCCCGGTGCAGCACGATCCCGAAGTGGTGCGCCAGATGGTGGACGCAGCGCTCCGCGAGGACACGCAGCAGGGCGGCGCACCCCACGCGCCCGAAGCGATCCCCCCGGCGGGCACCGGCGGAACGGTCGGCGAGCAGGTGGCGCCACCACTCGGCGTGCTGCCCCGGCAGCGCACCTGGCCCGCCCGGCCGCCCCAGCTGCTGCGGCGAGCGAAACCGGCCCCGGCCCCGGACGTCGAAGACGAGCTCGACGAGGAGATCGAGGCAGCCACGCCGAAGAAGCGCGGGCTCCCGTCGATCAGCATGCCCAGCTTCGGGCGGCCCTCCTCCAGCACCGCGGGCGTCATGCTGGCGGTCGCGTTGTTGATCGTGTTCGGGATCGTGGCCATCCAGATGGTGTCGAGCCTGGTCAGCAGCGTGACGGGGCTGTTCCACTAACGCGTCCGCCGCCCGCTCGGACCGGCCCGCCGCCGCGCCCCACCTGTTACCAGGGTTACGCTGGCGGCACGGTCGGGGGACCCTGCCGGGTCGCCCGACGCCGTCGGGACGAGTGGGGTGGGCAGCATCAGCGAGGGCATGCGATCAGTACCCGGGGCAGGCCCGGGTGGATCGTCGGCTGCCGATGCGTCGACGATCCACCGGGTCCGGCGGGTACTGGCGATCAAACCGTTCCGCCGCCTCTGGGGCGTCACGTACCTGTGCAGCGTCGCCGACTGGCTGAACCTCCTCGCGCTGACCGGCCTGGCCACGAAGCTGCTCGACAACTACACCGCGCAGAACTTCGCGTTCGTCGCGGTCGTCCTCACCGCCTTGCTGCCGGGGCTGCTGTTCGCCCCGGTCGGCGGCCTGCTCGCCGACCGGTTCGACCGGCGCAAGGTGATGGTGCTGTGCGATCTGGGACGCTGCGGCTTCCTGCTGTCCATCGCGTTCGTCGGCGCGCCGTGGTGGCTGTTCGTCGGCAACTTCCTCGTCGGCTGCTGCTCGATGATGTGGATCCCGTCGAAGGACGCGGCGGTGCCGAACCTGCTGCGCCGCCCGGACCAGGTCGAGACCGCCAACCAGCTCGGCATGGTGATGACCTACGGCCTCGCGGTGATCACCGCGGCCGGTGCCAACGCCGTGCTCACCGGCATCAACACGACGTTCCACTTCTTCCCCGGCGGCAGTGCCGACCTCAACATCGCGAAGATGGTCGTCGTCATCAACGGCCTGCTGTACCTGACCAGCGCGATCCTGATCGCCACCCGGATTCCCGAGCTGTCGCTGCGCAACGTGCACGAGGCGCCGAAGGCGACGGTCAAGAAGGCGGACGAGGAGAAGCTCGGCATCGGCGCGATGCTGCGCGACGGCGTCAAGTTCGTCCGCAGCACGCCGCTCGTCCGCGGTCTGCTGATGGGCGCCTTCGGCGCGTTCGCGGCCGGTGGCGCGGTGATCGGCTCGGCGAAGCCGTACTCGTCGAGCCTGCTCGCCGGCGACGCCGCGTTCAACATGCTGGTGCTCTCGGTCTTCCTCGGGCTGGCGACGGGGATGGCGGTGGCGCCGAAGCTGGCCAGGCGGCTGGCGCACGACCGGCTGTTCGGCATTTCGATCGTGGCGGCCGGGCTGGCGCTGGCGGTGGTCGCGATGTCCCCGCATCTGGCCGTGTCGCTGGTCGCGGTGGCCGTGGTCGGCCTCGCGGCCGGAGCCGCGTTCCTCACCGGCGTGACGATCATCGGCTCCCGCGTCGAGGACGCCATCCGCGGCCGGATCAACGCGATCTACCAGTCGATGCTGAAGATCGTGGTGTTCGGGGCGACGATCACCGCACCACTGCTGATCGGCCTCGTCCAGCCCCGCCGGATCGACGTGTGGGGCAGTTCGCTCACCATCGACGGCACCCGGCCGGTCCTGCTCGGCGGGGCCGTGCTCGCGGTGCTGGCCGGTGTTTTCGCCTACCGGCAGATGGACGACCGCCGCACCGAACCGATCCTGAGCGACCTGCGCAACGCGCTGCGCCGCAACCCGCGCCGCGTCAACGGCTACCTCGTCGCGGTCGAGGGCACCACGGCGATCAACACCGCGCGCCAGGCCTCCGGCCTCGCCGACTGGCTGAGCACGGGCACCCGGCCCGTCGTGCTCGCCGCCGATCCCGCGCTCGACAACCAGCGTCTGGAAAAGCTGCTCTCCAGCGCGTCACTGACCGGTGCCCGCGCGCAGGCGCTCGCCGCCGCGGCGGTGCGTGCCGACATCGTCGAGCGGCACGTCCGGCCCGCGCTCGACGCCGGTTCGGTCGTCGTGATGGAGCGGTTCGTCGATTCGCCGCTCGCCCACCTTTCCGCCGTCGCGGGTCTCGACAGCGGCGAGCTGGAAGGGCTCGCGGACTGGGCGACCGGACGGCTCCGGCCGGACCTCACGGTCCTGCTCGACGCCGCTCCCGGCGAGGAGCCGCGTGATCGCTCCGAGGCGATGAACGACCAGTGGCGGGTCCAGCACCTGCTCACCGAGATGGCCGCCGCGGATCCGGATCGCTATGTAGTGGTCGAGGCCGACGGCACCGACGAAGAGGTCGCCGAGCGGGTCCGCGAGGCTGTCCGCGCGGTGTTCGTCGGCCGGTTGTCCGGCCTCGCTCCGGTGGACGAGGCCGTTTCCCCTGCCGGGACGCCCGAGTCACCGGCTGAACCTGTTGATGCTCCGGCGGAGGCGAAGTGACAGAGCAGGTACGGATCGGCGTCTGGCGGCAGCTCGTCGGCCAGGAACCGGCCGCCGAGACGCTCGCGTCGGCCGCCGCGGCCGCGGCGAAGATCGTCGCGGGCGAACCCGTCGCCCCGGCGGCGATGACCCACGCGTGGCTGCTCACCGGTCCGCCCGGCTCCGGCCGCTCGACGGCGGCGCGGACGTTCGCCGCGGCGTTGCAGTGCAGCACCGGGACCGGCTGCGGCGAATGCCCCGGCTGCCGCACCACCATGGCGGGCACGCACGGCGACGTCCGGCTGGTCGTGCCGGAAGGACTGTCGATCTCGGTCGCCGAGATGCGCGCCCTCGTTCAGGCCGCGGCCCGTCGCCCGACGACGGGCAACTGGCGGGTCGTGATCATCGAGGACGCCGACAGGCTCACCGAAGGCGCGTCGAACGCGTTGCTCAAGGCGGTCGAGGAGCCGCCGGAGCGCACGGTTTTCCTGCTCTGCGCGCCCTCGGACCATCCCGAGGACGTGTCGGTGACGATCCGTTCGCGCTGCCGTCTGGTGGCGCTGCGCACGCCGCCCGCGAGCGCGATCGCCCAGGTGCTGATCGACCGTGACGGCGTCGAGCCGGATCGCGCGCAGTGGGCCGCGTCGGTGTGCGGCGGACACGTCGGCCGCGCGCGGCGGCTCGCCACCGACGAGGCCGCCCGGCAGCGCCGCGCCACCGTGCTGCGGATTCCGCTGGGGCTGCGCCGCCCGTCGGACGTGTTCACCAGCGCCGATCAGCTCATCAGCGCCGCGGAGGCCGACGCCGGCGAGGCGAGCAAGGCCCGTGACGAGAACGAGCGTGCCGAACTGCGGACGGCGATGGGCGGCGACGGCACCGGGAAGGGCGTCGCCGGTGCGAAGCGGGCCGCCGAGGCCGCGGTGAAGCAGTTGGAAAAGAAGCAGAAATCGCGGGCGACCCGTACTCAGCGGGACACGCTGGATCTGGCGCTCGTCGACCTCGCCGCGTTCTACCGCGACGTCCTGGTGACGACGACCGGGGCGGGCGCGACGCTCAACCACCCGGACCACGCCGAGCAGATCGCGACGGCGGCGGCGTCCTGGGGGCCCGAGTCGGCGCTACGACGGCTCGAAGCCGTTCTGGAATGCCGTGACGCCATCGGGCTCAACGTGAAGCCGCGGATCGCCGTGGAGGCCATGGTCACCACGTTGCGCCAAGGCTGAGCCACCGCGACACCCCGGACAAAGGACGGCCCTTCATCCCGGGCGGGATGAAGGGCCGTCCTTTGTGGATGGACGTCGGGCGCCTACTCCCGAGGGCGCGGCGACGGCTTGAACGGCTCAGGTGTCTCCGGTTCCTTCGCCGGGGTCAGCGTGAGCGTGGCCGGGCGACGGCGCCGGCTCGGCATCGCGGCCACCATGACCACGCCGAGCAGCAGCATCGCGGTTCCGGTCCAGAACATCGGCACGGTGTCGTACGCGCCGGTGTAGGCCAGGTTCTTCACCGGTCCCTTGGGCGCTTCGCCGCCACCGGGCGGAGGTGCCGGGGTCGTCGTCCCGCACACCACGCCACCGGTCGGCGCGTAGGACCGTGCGATCTGCTCACCCAGCGAGACCTGAGCCAGCGAGGACGGCAGGTTCTTCGCCGCGTCGCCGGGCAGCAGGTCCTTGAACTTGCTGGTGGGCAACAGCTGCAGGTCGAACATCCGGGCCGAGGCGCCGAGCTGGTAGCCGGAGAACGGGTCGTTCAGCTGCGCGCCCTTCTGGTCGAGCCCGGCGATGGACAGCCGCAGCACGCCGAGGTCGAGCACGGTGCCCGCGGTGTTGCCGACCTGCTGGAGGCCCTTGGTCATCGTCGAGACGAGCCCGCCGACGACGGGGATGTCGTTGACCTTGCCGAACTGGTCGCTCAGCCCCGACAGCGGCAGCCCGATCGGGATGTCCTTGGTCGGGTGCGCCGCGTCGAGCGTGTAGAGCACCTTTCCGCCCGCCTCGATGGTCAGCACCGGCGCGGTGTACTCCACTTTGGACGTTTTCTCGTCGCCGGTGGAGGTCACCTTCAGCGTCGGCTGGCTGGCCACCTTGATGCTCAGCGCGAGCGGGGTGCCCTTGAGGATCTCGATGTCGGCGCCCTGCAGTGTGGAGATCGACTGGACGGCCTTGTTCTTCGAGCCGGGGATGTCGACCAGCTTGACCTGCGAGCGGGAGGACAGCGTGTTCGGCAGGCTCAGCAGTGACCCGGTGCCGTTCGCGGCGGTCTGCCCGCCGCCCTGCAGGAGACCGCCGAGGCTCTGCAGCCCCTTGGTCAGGTCGAAGCCCTGGGCGAGGGTCTTCGGGTCGACGTTGAGCTTGTCCAGCCCGAGGCTCGGCATCGACGGGATGACGTTGAGCAGCGACAGGCTCGCCACCGACGTGCTGGCGTCGGAGATCGTGTCGACGCACGGCCCGAGCGTCGGGCTCCAGCGCGCGTGCGCGCTGCCGTTGAGCAGGCCGACGTTGAGCAGCGGGTTGGGCGGGCCGTTGAGGCCGCCGCTGATCGGCTGCGGGTTGTCCGGCAACGCCGTCTGCACGACGCTGCCCGGCGTCTGCGGGGCGTTGCCGCCCACCGACAGCCCGAACGGCGAGGCCTGCGCGATCGCCTTCTCGTAGCTCAGGTACGCCTCGGAGTTCGCCGACGCGCTCGAAAGGCCCATGCCCGCTTCGAGCGCCGACTGCTTCGGCAACTGCTTGTCGTAGCCGGGGATGATCGAACTGGTCGGTACCGCGTTCGGCAGCAGCCGCAGCACGCCGAGCGCCGAGCCCGCGTCGCCGACAGCATGGCCGAGTGGCTGGGGCCCCATCGGTGCGGTCGCGGGCGGCTGTCCCGGGTTCGCCGGTTCGGGGATCGGCGTGGTGGGGATCGTCTGGGCCGTCGCCGGAGCCGCGGTCAGCAGGAGCAGCGCCGCGGCGGCCGGCAGGGCCACCGAGCGGGGCAGTCTTCGCCGCATGTGCCAGGTCCTCCAGGAGGTAGGTCGATCGGGGAGTGAGATCGACGTCATAGGACCCTAACGACGACGCCCCGGGGAAGTGACGCGCGAGGGCTCCGCTACACTGGCTTTCGGCTCCGGGCGACAGTCCGGTGCTTGCCGCCTTAGCTCAGTCGGCCAGAGCGATTCACTCGTAATGAATAGGTCGCGGGTTCGATTCCCGCAGGCGGCTCCACTCTGACCAGGGACTTTCCGGATTCCGGAGGGTCCCTGCTCTGTTTCCGGGGAACTCGCTCAACTGTGAATTTCACTCGAACCGGTGCGGCCGCCGGAATCACGCGAACGGGCGACGGTGACGGCGGCTGAACGGCTCGACGGCGGCTGCGGTTCGGCTACTTTGTCGACATGTCTGCCGAAGCGCGTCGACGGTTCGCGGTGCCGGATCGGGTCCGGTGGGCGGTCGCGCTGCTCGATCCGGCGCCGGACGCCCGGCTGCTCGAAATCGGCTGCGGCCCCGGCGCGGCCGCCGAGCTGGTGTGCGCCAGGCTGGACGGCGGCAAGCTGACGGCGATCGACCGGTCGGCGACGGCGGCAGCCCGGACGACGGCGCGCAACCGTCAGCACATCGAAGCCGGACGGCTGGAAGTGCGGCACGGCGAACTCCCGCGGCTCGATCTGCCGTCCGGTGGTTACGACGCGGCGTTCGCCATCGACGTGAACCTCTTCTGGGTCCGGGACCCGGCGCCCGAACTCGCGGTGCTGCGGCACGTCCTGGCGCCCGGCGGAACGCTGTACATCGGCTACGGCGCGTCGGGGCCCACGACCGGCCACAAGGTGGTCGAGCCGATCACGCGAGCGCTCGGCGTCAACGGGTTCACCGAGCCGGAGATGAAACAGGGCGACGCCGGGTTCGCGCTCGTCACGCGCCCGGCGTCGCCCTGAAATGTCCACAAAGGACGGATCAGTCCCGCGGCGGGGTCAGCTTCACCACCGTCACGGTGATCTCCCCGCGCGGGGTGCGATAGGTGACCTTGTCGCCCTCCTTGGCGCCGACGAGCGCGAGCCCGAGCGGGCTGTCGGAGGTGACCGCGTCCGGGTCGTCGCCCGGCACGGTGACGACCTGGAGGGTCTCCTCGTCGCCGTCGTCGAACCGCAGGGACACCTTGGTGCCGTCGGGCACCAGCGAGCTGTCGGCCGCGCCGTGCTCCATCTTCGCGCTCAGGTCGGCGATCTGGCGGTCGAGCCGGGCAGCGGCCTCCGCGCGGTCGATCACGTCCGCCTGGTCCGCCGCGTCACCGGTGCGTTCGAGCTCACCCGGCTGCGGCGACAGCGCGGCTCGTTGCGCACGCAAGCTGTCCAGTTCCTTCTCCAGCTGGCGGCGGGTCGCCGCACTCAGCCCCTTGTCCCCTGAGATCACCATGCCGGGAATTGTCCGCTGTCTGGACCGGGGTGGCCAATCCGGTTTTTCGAGAGCCCGGTCACCCTCCGGGGCCGACTGGGACGTCTGCCCTAGACTTTGGGCCTGGCGTCCCGGAATTAGTAACGAGGATCACCGTGAGTGTCGTCCCCGGTCGCAGCGAACAGCTGTCGCCCAACCAGCTCCACAAGCAGCAGCAGATCGTCGAGGCGGCCCGCGTCGTCCTCGCGCGTGACGGTCTCGCCGGGTGCACGGTCCGCGCCATCGCCGAGGCCGGTCCGCTCACGAAGAGCGCCATCCACTATTACTTCGCCGATATCGACGTCCTTATCGACCGGGCGATGGCCGCGCACATCAACACCTTCGCCGCGGGACTGCGTGCGGTGGCCGAGCGGCACACCGATCCGCGCGAACGGCTGTTCAAGGTCACCGAGGCCTACCTCGACGAATTCGCCGACCGGCCCAACGCGGCCTTCCTGTGGTTCGAGTACTGGATCGCGGCCGGGCGCGCCCAGCACCCGCAGGCGATCGACGCGATGCTGACCTCGATCACCGAGCTGCTCGCCGAACTGCTGTCCCCGCTGGACGTCGACGATCCGCGGGCCCGTGCGCGCGCTCTGCTGTCCTACCTGCTCGGCGCCGTCGTCCAGCAGCGCGTACGGCCGCGGTCCTACGCCACGCTGCGCGGCGACATCGAGGCACTCTGTTTCGCGAACTACGGCTAGAAACGCGCATTAGATCCGTACCGCTACGGATTGTTCTCCCGCCTCCGCGCCCGCCAAGGTCGATCGAAGCCGAAGGCTGCCGAGAGAGCAGGAGGCGTGATGCTTGCGAACAAGCGCAAGAGACGGTGCGTGGCGGCGGCGTTGTCCGCCCTGGTGGTGCTGGCCAGTGGGTTCGCCGCGAGTCAGGCGGCGGCGGAACCCGCGCGGCAGCCCGACGGGCCGCAGATCTACGAGGTCCTCGGCACCGGAACCCCGCAGCTGCGCACCGAGGTCGCGCGCACGGGGGTCGACGTGCTCGGGACGTCCGGTGCCACGACGACGATCATCGCCAACCCCGGTGAAGCCGCCCAGCTGCGCGCGCTCGGGTTCACCCTCGAACCGCGCGGACTGGTCGACCGCGCACCGAGTACGAGCGCCGCGCCCGCGGAGTTCCCGCCCGGATACACCGGCTACCACACCTACGCCGAGGTGACGACCGAGCTGCAGAAGGCGCAGGCGAACTACCCGGCGATCGCGAAGCTGTCGAGCGCGGGCACCTCGTACGAGGGCCGCACCCTCAACGTGCTCAAGATCAGCAAGAACGTCGAGGCCGACGAGAACGAGCCCGAGGTCCTGTTCACCTGCAACCAGCACGCCCGCGAACACCTGACGACCGAGATGTGCCTGCGCATCGTGCAGCGGTTCACCACCGGATACGCCACCGATCCCGCGATCAAGAAGATGGTCGACAGCACGGCGATCTTCGTGATCCCGAACATCAACCCGGACGGCTCGGAGTACGACATCTCCGGTGGCCGGTTCCACTCGTGGCGCAAGAACCGCCAGGGCCCCGGCACCGACACCAACCGCAACTGGGGCTACAAGTGGGGCTGCTGCGGCGGTTCGTCCGGCTCGCCGAGCAGTGAGACCTACCGTGGCACGGCGGCGTTCTCCGCGCCGGAGACCAAGGCCGTCTCGAACTGGGTGAACGCGCGCAAGGTCAACGGCGTCCAGCGGATCAAGACGCACATCGACTTCCACACCTACTCCGAGCTGGTGCTCTGGCCGTGGGGCTACACCTACGACGCCACCGGGCCGGGGATGACCCAGGCCGAAGCGACGAAGTTCCAGAACCTCGGCAGGCAGATGGCCGCGACGAACAGTTACACCCCGGAGCAGTCCAGTCAGCTGTACATCACCGACGGTTCGATGAACGACTGGATGTGGGCGACGAACAAGATCTGGAGCTATACCTTCGAGATGTACCCGCGGGGTGGCAGCCCGGGCTTCTACCCGCCCGACTCGGCGATCGTGCCGCAGACCACCCGCAACGACAAGGCGGTCGACATCATCATCAACGCGGCGATCACCGGCTGATCGCTTCCCCCTGAAATGCCGTTAAGGCCACCTTACGGGCTCCATCCATGCCCCCGCCGCCGCCCTCAACGGACGCGCTGCGCGCGACTGCGTTGGATTCAACGCCCGTAAGGTGGCCTTAACGGCAGGTGGACCCCGGGGGCGAGGTTAGGGTGCGGGCATGCCTTTGTTCTCCTTCGAGGGGCTCAGCCCGCAGATCCATCCGGACGCGTGGATCGCCCCCACCGCGACGCTGATCGGCGACGTCGTCATCGAAAAGGACGTCTCGATCTGGTACGGCGCGGTCATCCGCGCGGACTTCGGGAAGATCGTCATCCGTGCGGGGTCGAACATTCAGGACAACTCGGTCCTGCACGTCAACGACGGCGTGTGCGAGGTCGGGAAGAACGTCACCGTCGGGCACCAGTGCCTCGTCCACGACTGCACGATCGGCGAACAGGCCCTGATCGGCAACGGCTCGACCGTGCTGGACAAGGCGCAGATCGGCGAGCGGGCACTGGTCGCGGCGGGCGCCACCGTCACGCCGGGTACCGTCGTGCCCGCCGAGCACATCGCCATGGGCAGCCCGGCGAAGAAGTTCGTGCCGCTCACCGACAGCGCCAGGCTGTGGGTCGACCACAACGCGGAGGTCTACCGCGAGCTCGCGCGTCGGCACGCGGCCGGGATCAAGCCGATCGAAGGCTGAGTTTTCGGGTTTGACTCTCCGGTAAGTGGAGACTTTAGCGTCGCCGTATGGCACCGAAGAAGCAAACCCACCAGGTCACACTGCACCTCGACGCGGGCAACGCCCCGGTCGTCGACCTCGGCAAGATGCTGGGGCAGACCGGGGTCAACCTCGTCGAGGTCAAGAAGGCCTACGACGCGGCGACCGCGGCCCAGCGTGGCGACGTCGTCCCGGTCGTCGTGTCGGTGTTCGAGGACCGTTCCTTCGAGCTGCGGCTCAAGACGCCGCCGACGTCGTTCCTGATCCGGAAAGCCTTGGGTGACAAGGGTTCCGCGCGCCCGGGTCACGAGACGGCCGGGAAGCTGACCCGCGATCAGCTGCGCGAGATCGCCGAGCGCAAGCTGCCCGACCTCAACACCGCCGACCTCGACGCGGCCATGCGGACCGTCGCCGGGACGGCCCGCTCGATGGGCGTCGCGATCGTGGAGTGACGTGCGCAAGCACAGCGTCGCGCCGCCCTTCCGGGCGCTGGATCCCGAGCTGGACGTCACGGAAAGACTGCTGGCACAAGGGAATCCAGCGCTGCGCGCCGTCGTCGAGCTGCTCCCGGACGAGCACGCGGCGGCGCGTGCTCTTAACGACCTTCTCGACGAAACCGGTGCGCGGCCGCGGCTCGTCGACACGGGGAACGGCTGGCGCATCGTGTATGTGACGTCGCGGGCGGAAGCCGGCGAGCCGGCCGTGGGCGCGGCCGGTCTCGCCGAGCTCGTGACAGTCGGGGGCTGGCGACGGGTCAAACGCTGCGTAGCCTGCGGACGGCCGTTCTGCGATCGGACGTCCGGGTGTACTCGAAAGTGGTGTACGCCGCTTCGTTGTCACTCCGAGCCCCGCACCATCGCGGTGGACTAGGCTGGCTACGCAGCAGCGACTGGCGCCACCGAGGTGGAGCACCACCGGGAAGCGACGACGAGGCCGGCACCGCGCGCCTGGGTCCGGCCGTCACGGCAGGAGAAGGCCCTTGACGCATCAGCCAGCCCTTTCCGCGCTCGCCGCCGCGGACCCGCAGATCGCCGGGCTCGTGGAGGACGAGGCGAAGCGCCAGCACGACAAGATCCGGCTCATCGCGTCGGAGAACTACGTGTCGCAGGCCGTCCTCGAGGCGACCGGCACCGTGCTCACCAACAAGTACTCCGAGGGGTACGCGGGCAAGCGGTACTACGAAGGTCAGCAGCTCATCGACCAGGTCGAGACGCTGGCCATCGAGCGTGCGAAGGCCGTGTTCGGGGCCGACCACGCGAACGTCCAGCCGTACTCCGGCTCCCCGGCGAACCTCGCGGCGTACCTCGCCTTCGCCAAGCCTGGCGACACCGTGCTCGGCATGGCGCTGCCGGACGGCGGGCACCTGACCCATGGCTGGGGCGTATCGGCGACCGGCAAGTGGTTCACCCCGGTGCGGTACGGCGTGGCCAAGGAGACCGGCCGGGTCGACCTCGACCAGGTTCGCGACCTGGCCCGCGAGCACCGGCCGAAGCTGATCTTCGCCGGTGGCACGGCGATCCCGCGCACGATCGACTTCCCGGCGTTCGCGGAGATCGCCCGCGAGGTCGACGCGGTGCTCGTCGCCGACATCGCGCACATCGCCGGGCTCGTCGCGGGCGGCGCGCACCCGTCGCCGGTCGGGCACGCGCAGGTCATCACCACGACCACGCACAAGACGCTGCGCGGCCCGCGTGGCGCGATGATCCTCTCCGACGCCGAGCACGCGAAGGCCGTCGACAAGGCGGTGTTCCCCGGTCTGCAGGGCGGTCCGCACAACCACACCACCGCCGCGATCGCGGTCGCACTCGGTGAGGCCCAGCAGCCTTCGTTCAGCGAGTACGCGCACACGATCGTCGCGAACGCCAAGGCGCTGGCGGCGGCGTTGCTCGAGAAGGGCTACGACCTGGTCTCCGGCGGCACGGACAACCACCTGCTGCTGATCGACCTGACGAACAAGGCCGTGCCCGGCAAGCCCGCCGCGCAGGCGCTGGACCGCGCGGGCATCGAGCTGAACTACAACACGGTGCCGTTCGACCCGCGCAAGCCGTTCGACCCGTCGGGCATCCGGCTCGGCACGTCGGCGATCACCACGCGCGGGCTCAGGCCGGAGCACCAGGTCCAGGTCGCCGAATGGATCGACCGCACGGTGACCGCGGCCGCCGCGCAGGAGGAGTCCTCTTTGGACACCATCGCCGCCGAGATCAGGGAGTTCCTGGCGCCCTTCCCGATCCCCGGCTACTCCGCCTGACCGACCCGGCGCAAGGTCTCTGAAGGCCACCTTGAGGGAACGCAAGTCCCTCAAGGTGGCCTTCAGCGGCTTCAGGGGAGGATCTCGACGCCGTCGCATCACGGAGCGACGAGCGTCACAGGAAATTTGATTGCTGAATACAAGCTTTCGGGGAACACTTGTCTTCGGCAAGTAGTTGAGGGGTACAAGCAACTACCGAAGACTGAGGGAGATCCCATGAGCACGACATCCACGGCGGAAGGAGAGACCGCTACGCAAGGCAAGCTCTCCCACCGGCAGATCCTGACGGTGCTGTCCGGGCTGATGCTCGGCATGTTCCTGGCGGCGCTGGACCAGACGATCGTGTCGTCGGCGATGAAGACGATCGCCGACGAGCTGCACGGCCAGAGCCTCCAGGCCTGGGCTACCACCGCGTACCTGATCACGGCGACGCTTTCGACGCCGCTGTACGGCAAGCTTTCCGACCTCTACGGCCGGAAACCCATGTATCTCACAGCGATTTCGCTGTTCCTCGCCGGCTCACTGGCCAGCGGGATGGCGGGCTCGATGTACGAGCTGGCCGCGTTCCGTGCGTTCCAGGGGCTCGGTGCCGGTGGCCTGATGTCGCTGGCACTGGCGATCATCACCGACATCACGTCGCCGCGGGAGCGCAGTCGCTACCAGGGTTACTTCATGGCGGTCTTCGGCGTTTCGAGCGTCGCGGGTCCGGTCGTCGGCGGGTTCTTCGCCGGTCTCGACTCCTTCGCGGGGATCACCGGCTGGCGCTGGGTGTTCCTGGTGAACGTGCCGATCGCGCTGGCCGCGCTGGTCGTGGTCAGCAAGGTGCTGAACGTGCCGCACACCCGCGTCGAGCAGCGGATCGACTACTGGGGCGCGGTGACGATGATCGTCGGCATGGTGCCGCTGCTGCTCGTGGCCGAGCAGGGCCGCGAGTGGGGCTGGGGCTCCCCGGCGTCGATCGCGATGTACGTCGTCGGCGCGCTGGGCGTGGCCGCGTTCGTCTGGCAGGAACGCCGGATGGGCGACGCCGCGTTGCTGCCGCTGCGGTTGTTCTCGCGGCCGGTGTTCCGGGTCGCCACGCTGGTCACGGTGATCCAGGGCGTCGGGATGTTCGGCGCGATGATGTCGCTCCCGCTGTACCTGCAGATCGTGAAGGGCGCGACGCCGACACAGGCGGGCCTGCAGATGCTGCCGCTGACGCTCGGGATCATGGTCGCGAGCATGGTGAGCGGTTCGGTGATCGGGCGGACCGGGCGGTACAAGGCGTTCGCGGTGGCCGGGCTCGGGGTGATGGCGGCGTCGGTGTTCGCGCTGGCGACGATCGGGGTGGACACGCCGATGGCGGTGGTCATGGCCGTCGCGTTCGCGATCGGGCTGGGACTGGGCGCCTCGATGCAGACGCTGCAGCTCGCCGCGACCAACGACGTGCCGCCGTCCGACATCGGCGTCGCGACCTCGTCGGCGACGTTCTTCCGGCAGATCGGCGGCACGGCGGGCACCGCGGTGTTCATGTCGATCCTGTTCGCCACGGTCGGCGACCGGATCGCGGCGGCGGTGCGCTCGGCGATGGCCTCGCCCGCCTACGCGGCGGCGCTGGCGCGGCACCCGGAGTTCGCGCAGCGGATGTCCGGTGGCGGGGTGGACATCAACGACACGTCGTTCCTGTCCACTTTGGACCCGGTGCTGGCGCGGCCGATCCTCGACGGGTTCGCGAGCTCGATGAGCACGGTGTTCGTCGTCGGCGGGATCGTGCTGACGGTCGGCTTCGCGCTGGTGTGGCTGCTCAAGGAGAAGCCGCTCTCGGACAAGTCGGCGATGGAGCAGCGTGCCGACGCCGAGGCGGAAGCCGCGACCCCCGCGCTGGCGATGGCGCACTGATCCGCTGACACGCTGAAAATGCCGTCAAGGCCACCTTATGGGGGTGGGTCGCCCGGGAGGGGGCCTGGGGGGGGTGGGGGGGGGT
>NZ_JBHYIK010000032.1:16937-65395 GCF_042739735.1 Amycolatopsis sp. NPDC059027
CGTCAAGGCCACCTTATGGGCGTCGGACGCCCGCAAGGTGGCCTTGACGGCATTTCGGGACTAGTGGGCGGAGCCGCCGTTCGCCTCTTCCTTGGCGAGGCGGTCGCGCTCGCGGCCGAGGGAGCGCTCGATCTCGGCTTCGGCCTCGGAACGGCCGACCCAGGACGAGCCCTCGACGCTCTTGCCGGGCTCCAGGTCCTTGTACACCTCGAAGAAGTGCTGGATCTCCAGCTTGTGGAACTCGTTGAGGTGGTGGATGTCGCGCAGGTGTTCCAGGCGCGGGTCGTTGGTCGGGACCGCGAGGACCTTGTCGTCCGGGCCCTTCTCGTCGGTCATCCGGAACATGCCGATCGCGCGGCAGCGGATCAGGCAGCCGGGGAAGGTCGGCTCCTGCACCAGGACGAGCACGTCCAGCGGGTCACCGTCCTGGCCGAGCGTGTCGTCGATGAAGCCGTAGTCGGCCGGGTACTGGGTCGCCGTGAACAGGGTCCGGTCCAGCTTGATGCGGCCGGTCTTGTGGTCGACCTCGTACTTGTTGCGCTCCCCCTTGGGGATCTCGATCGTGACGTCGAACTCCACGCCGGTCCTCGCTGTTTCCGCTCTCGGCCACCCACGCGTCGGGCGGCCACCGTGCTGACACTTTTGACCTCACTAGTGTGGACTACGCCCGCCAGGGGCGGCCGCACGGATGTCGGCCGCGCGGTCCGGGGTGCTCGACCCGGCCGGGGCAGTCGCGTGAGGAGTGTGTGCGTGCCGCAAAACGACGAGCCGAAGTGGCCTTCCGCTGATGAGGACGGGTCTTCCGGCGACGGTGGCGCGACCGCTCGGTTGCCGCTCCCGAAACCCGATTCCGCCGTCACGGACGCACTTCCCGTGCCCAACGTCACACCGCGGCAGACGAATGTCACACCGGACGACGGGCCCGGTTCGTGGTTCCGGCCCGTGGTGCCGCCGGAACCGCTGGACGTGCCTGCCGCGCAACCGCCGGCCGCGCCTCGCCGTCCGCAGGGGCTCGCCGATCGGCTGGGTCCCGCGTCCGAAGCCGAGCCGCAGCCAAAGCAGGAGTCCGGGCAGCGGAAGCCGGAGGAGAGCACGCAGCAGCTTCCGGTGCGGCCCGCCGCGGCGCCATGGGTCCCGATCGAGCGTGCGGAGCAGCAGCGCGCCGAAAAGCCTGAGCAGCCACAGCAACCGTCGTCGCCGCGAGAGGTGGCGGCGTCCGAGGCGGA
This sequence comes from Amycolatopsis sp. NPDC059027, assembly GCF_042739735.1. Classification (NCBI taxonomy): domain Bacteria; kingdom Bacillati; phylum Actinomycetota; class Actinomycetes; order Pseudonocardiales; family Pseudonocardiaceae; genus Amycolatopsis; species Amycolatopsis sp. NPDC059027. Next base: position 18,164 of record NZ_JBHYIK010000032.1, read on the forward strand.
CACGGTCTGGGCGCAGCGCATCGACGTGCGGAAGCCGCCCGCCGACAACGAGGCCACCGAGTACTTCCGTGGCCTGCCGCCGGAACCGCCCCGTGGTGCCGCGCCACCGCCCGCGTCGTCCGGTGCGCTGGTGCGTCCGATGCGGATCGAGCCCGGCAGGGACCAGTACCCGGCGGAGGCGACGTCCGGGGCCGAGGCACCGCAGGAGCAGCCCGCTCCGACGCCGCCGGAACCGCCTCGCGAGGAGCCTCCGGCCGAGCCCGAGCCGCCGCGTAAACGCCGCCGTGGGCTGCTGATCGGCGCGCTGGTGGTGGTCGTGCTGCTGGTGGCGGCCGGGGTCACGGCGACCCGGCCGAGCATCGCGAACAAGCTCGGCCTGCCGTGGGCGCCGAACGCGCCGAAGGGACAGATGCCCGACCCGGCGGTCGCGAAGGCCGCGTTGCGCGGGCCGGACACCTCGGGCGCGGCGCCGACACCGGAAGGCGTCAAGTCCGCGCTCGCCGGTCCGTCGGGCAACGCCGCGCTGGGCAAGCTGACCGGCAGCGTGATCGACCCGGTGACCGGCACCGTCCTGTGGGACCGCAACTCGGATCAGCTGCTGACCCCGGCCTCGACGACGAAGGTGCTCACCGTGTCGGCGGCGCTGCTGGCGCTGGACCACGAGAAGCAGCTGAGCACGAAGATCGTGCAGGGCGCCGATCCGGGGACGGTGATCCTGGTCGCGGGTGGGGACGTGACACTGACGACGTTGCCGCTCGGCACCGACTCGCCGTTGTACCCCGGCGCGGCGCATGTGGACGATCTCGTCGCGCAGGTCAAGAAGGTCGCGGGCAACAACGTCAAGAAGGTCCAGGTCGACCTGAACGCGTACAAGGGTCCGGCGACCGCGCCCGGCTGGGACCCGTCGGACGCGCCGTCCACGTTCGCCGCTCAGGTCGCGCCGGTGATGGCCGACGGCGGGCGCACGGACCCCAAGAGCGACTCCGCGATGCGCGCGGCGAATCCGGCCACCGCGCTGACCCAGCTCATCGCCCAGAAGCTGAGCGCGAACGCCGGCGGGCCCGCGACCGCGCCCGCAGGGGCGAAGGTGCTCGGCGAGGTCAAGTCGGCGCCGCTGACCGACCTCACCTACGACCTGCTCCAGCTGTCCGACAACGTCCTCGCGGACGCTGTCGCGCGTCAGGTGGCCATCGCGAAGGGGGCCGAGCCATCCTTCGCGGGTGCGGCGGAGGCGACGCTGAAGGTGTTGCAGGAGCACGGTTTCGACACCACGGGCGTGCAACTTTCGGACAACAGCGGGCTTTCCGTGCAGAACAAGATCCCGGCCAGGCTGCTCGCCCAGATCCTCACCCGCGCGGCCGAGCCGGACGGGAAGAACCCGGACACCGCGAAACTGCGGCCCCTGCTGGCCGGCCTGCCCGTCGCCGGCGGCTCCGGCACGCTGGCCGAGCGGTACGGGAAGCCGGATTCGTCGGCGGGCAAGGGCTGGATCCGGGCGAAGACCGGCACGCTCTCCGGGGTCAACACGCTCGCGGGTTACGTCCTCGACGCCGACGGCCGGGTGCTGGTTTTCGCGCTGATGTCCCAGGGCTCGGACGAAAAGCCCGGCCGCGCCGCCCTCGACGTCCTCGCCGCCACCCTCCGCAACTGCGGCTGCCGCTGACCCCGGCCTTACCGGCGAAGAGCATCCCCCACCCTGTACCGCAAAGAGCATCCCCCACCCTCCCGGGGGCACCCCTGCAACCAGCGTATCGCCTCTGGGGCTCGGAAACGGGTGCTCGGCGAATCTGTGGATGGGCGGCGCCATTGTGGACAACTCGGGTGCCGCGGCGGCGAACGGAGCGCTCGGCGTCGCCCGGATGCGGTAGGAGGTTAAGTGGGGGGCGGGGGATGTCGCGAACGCGTCATTCGCGGCGTTGAACGTCCCGAACGACGCGTTCGAGACGTTCAGCGTCCGCAACGCGTCGTTCGCGACGCCGCGAGCATCCCGGCTTCGCGCCGCATGCCCTGGTCGCCCCGGAAGCGATAGCAAAGGTCCCTTGCTCCATCCCGCCCGGAACGCCCACCCCGACCGCACCACCCACACAAGCACCACCCACACGAGCACCGGCACCGGCGCCGGAGGTGACCGGATCGGCAGGAGATCGGTACGGAAGTCGTGGCGGAAAAGCCGCCGCGGACGGGTAGCGTCGAAAGGGTGAGTCAGGAAACCGAGACCCGCCGTCGCCCGATCGTCGACTGGTCCCTCGCCGCCTCGACCGCCGCGTTCCTGGTGCGTGGCGGCCCGCAGGTGCCGCGCGAGGAGGCCGAGGCGGCCGTCACCGACCTTCGCGAGCTGACCGCGGAAGCCGAGGGGCACGTCCGCGAGCTGACCGGGCTCGGGCTCGACCTGCCGCTGCTGCCCGGCGAGGTCGTCGACCGGCCGGGCTGGGTCCGCTCCGCCGCGTCCGGGCTCGACGCGCTCACCGGCCGCGCGCTGCCCGCGGCGCAGGGTGGTCCGCTCGGCCCGATCCTGGCGTCCGGCGCCGGAGTGCAGACCGGGGTGGTGCTCGCTTTCCTCGCCTCCCGGGTCCTCGGCCAGTACGACCCCTTCGGCGGTCCCGAAAAAACGGGGCAGCTCCTGCTCGTCGCCCCCAACGTCGTCGCCGCGCAGCGCGCCATGGACGTGGCCGCGCACGACTTCCGGCTCTGGGTCTGCCTGCACGAGTGCACCCACCGCCTGCAGTTCACCGCCGTTCCCTGGCTGCGCGACTACTTCGCCGACGAGGTCGAGCGGCTCGTCGCGGGCCTGGCGGGCCGGGACGCCGACGGTCTGTCCGATCTGGTCGGCAAGCTGCCCGACGTGATCAAGCAGGCCGGGCGCGGCCGGTTCGGCGGCGGGCTCGTCGATCTCCTGCAGTCCCCGGCCGAACGCGCCGTGCTCGACCGGCTGCTCGCGTTGTCGACGTTGCTCGAAGGCCACGCGGACTACGTGATGGACGCCGTCGGGCCGCGGGTCGTGCCGTCCGTCGACACGATCCGCTCGCGGTTCAGCGCGCGGCGCAAGGGCGGCGGCCCGTTCGACCGGCTGCTGCGCGCACTGCTGGGCATCGACGCGAAGATCCGCCAGTACGAGGAGGGCGCGAAGTTCACCCGGTACGTCGTCGACGAGGTCGGGATGGCCGGGTTCAACGCCGTCTGGACGTCCCCCAACACGCTGCCCACCCGCGCCGAGATCACCGACCCCGCGGCCTGGGTCCGGCGCCTGCACGGGTGAACGGCCCCGGGCAGGCGGTGGCGGAGGTCCGGCTGGCCGTCCGCGATTTCCTCGCCGCCACGCCACTTCCGGCACGGGTCGACGTCGCGGTGTCCGGCGGTGCCGACTCGCTCGCGCTGCTCGAAGCGACCACGCACGCCGCGCATCGGACGGGACAGCGGGTCCGCGCCCTCGTGGTCGATCACGGTCTGCAGGAGAACTCGGCGAAGATCGCCGAGGACGCCGTCACGGTCGCCCGCGAACTGGGCGCCGACGAGGCCGAGATCCTCACCGCGACCGTCAGCGGCCCCGGTGGTCCGGAGGCGGCCGCACGCCGGGCCCGGTACGACGCGCTGCGGCGCGCGATTCCCGCCGACGCGCTCGTCCTGCTCGGCCACACCCTCGACGACCAGGCGGAGACGGTGCTGCTGGGCCTCGGCCGCGGTTCGGGGCCGAGGTCCGTCGCCGGGATGCGCCCGCACGATCCGCCGTGGGGACGGCCGCTGCTCGGCGTCACCCGGGCGACCACGGCGCGGGCCTGTGCCGAGCTCGGCGTCGAACCCTGGCACGACCCGCACAACGCCGACCCGCGGTTCACCCGCGTCCGGCTGCGCACCGAAGCCCTGCCGTTGCTGGAGGACGTCCTCAACGGCGGGGTCGCCGCCGCGCTCGCCCGCACCGCGGCGCAACTGCGCGAAGACACCGAGGCGTTGGACACACTCGCCGACGCGCTGCTGTCCCGTTCGGACACCGGTGACGGCCTCGACGTCACCGTTCTCGCCCCGGAGCCGCCCGCGCTCCGGCGGCGGGTCCTGCGCAGGTGGCTGCTGATCGGCGGGGTCCGCGAACTCACCGACGCGCATCTGCGGGCCGTCGACGCGCTGATCGGCCGCTGGCGCGGACAGGGCGGCGTTTGGCTACCCGGCGACTTGGAGGCACGCCGGGCACATGGCAGGCTCTGCCTGAAACCTCAATCCACCACACGAGGGGAATGACCCGTGTACGAAGGCGAGATCGCCTCCGTGCTCGTCACCGAGCAGCAGATCAAGGACAAGATCGCGGAACTGTCGGCCAAGATCGCCGCCGACTACCCGGCCAACGGAAGCGGGGAACTCCTGCTGGTCGGGGTGCTCAAGGGCGCCGTGATGTTCATGACCGACTTCGCGCGGGCGCTGCCGCTGCCGACGCAGCTGGAGTTCATGGCCGTCTCGTCGTACGGCTCGTCGACCTCCTCCTCGGGGGTGGTTCGCATCCTCAAGGACCTCGACCGCGACATCGCGGGCCGCGACGTCCTGATCGTCGAGGACATCGTCGACTCGGGCCTGACGCTGTCGTGGCTGCTGAAGAACCTGGCGAGCCGCAACCCGGCGTCGCTCGAGGTCGTCTCGCTGCTGCGCAAGCCGGAGGCGGTCAAGGTCGACGTCCCGGTCAAGTACATCGGCTTCGACATCCCGAACGAGTTCGTCGTCGGCTACGGCCTCGACTATGCGGAGCGTTACCGCGACCTTCCTTACATCGGGACGCTGGATCCACACGTCTACACGTCCTGACCTCGTCGTGTGAACGAGGACTTGCCCCTTCTTCGCGGAACTGCTTGCGGTCACGGGCGGTGATGCGGAACCCTGAGCATCGCCATTGCGTCATAGGTGCCGATCTGGTCGGTTAACCTAAGCAAAGAGTCCAGGCCACAGGGCCGACGGTGTCGATGGCGGCCTGCCAGGGGGAACGGAGAGAGGGCAGATGGGCAACAGCAGCTTGGCTGACGCGAACGCGTTCAAGGCAGCGGCGGTGGCTGGTCAGGTGGGGATCGATCCCGACGCGGCCCAGACGGTGCTGAAGAAGATCCGCACCGGCAAGGACGCGGTCGAGGCACTGCTCGCGGGCGCCGGCAGGCTCGCCGAAAAGCCGAAGCTCGGCGCCAACCCGGTCGGCCAGGCGATGGCGGCCAAGTTCGAGCAGCGCGCCGAGGGCGGCAACGACTCCTACGCTGCCGCCCTGCGGAATCTGCTGAGCCAGTACGAGGCCGCCGAGCAGGGCATCGTGCTGGCGATGGCCAAGTACCACGAGATCGACCAGGCCGCCGCCGATCCGTTCCGTCACGCCTGACACCTGAGGGGGAATCCGTAGTCATGGCACCCAAGCACAGCAGTGAAGGCCTGGGCGGCGACTCGTCCTCGCCCGTTCCCACTTCGTCGTCCACCGGGTCCACTGGGTCTTCTACGTCGAAGGTCCCGCTCGGCGACAACTCGGCGTCGCAGGACATCGTCAACGCCGCCCGCGGCCGTTCGGACGGCTTCGAGATCGGCGGTGACCGCGCGATCGGGAGTCCGCCGAACTGGGCGAGCCAGGACAGCGAGAAGCTCCACAGCATGGCGGTCGACGACAACGAGCCCGGTACGGCCGTCGCGATCGGGCACGCCTGGAGCCATCACGGTCGTGAGCTGAGCCAGGCGTCGAACGATCTGTACGCCGCGATCTCCGAACTGGGCGCGGTGTGGGTCGGCGAGGGCGCCGCGTCCGCACAGGGCGCGCTGGTCGCCATCGCGAACTCGGGCTCGCAGGCGTCGGAAGCCGCGCACACGATGGCGGACAGGCTGGCCAAGCAGGCCTCCGCGGCCGAAAAAGTGAAGAACATGCCCAAGGGCCAGAAGCACGACCCGGCGCAGGGTGTGGCCGGTGCGCTCGCCGGTGGCCCCGCCGCGCTGGTCGTCGACCAGAAGGGCCCCGCGGACGCCGCCGGCGACGTCAAGGCCGTCCAGGTCCGGTTCTTCAACGAGTACACCAAGGCGATGAGCGAGGTGGACAGCTCGACCCCGAGCTTCGGCCCCGAATCGCTTGGCATGAAGCCGACCGCGACGCACAACTCGGTCGGTGGCTTCGGCAACGTCGGCGGGATCAACGCCACCACGGTCGGGCACGGCATCAGCGGTAGCGGCACGTCCTTCGGCAGCCACGCCGCCGGCGGTTCCGGCGGGCCGGGCGGGCCTGCTGGGCACGTGCCGGACTCCGGGACGTTCGCGACTTCCGGCTACACCGGCGGCAACGCGCTGGCCAGTGGCGCCGGGGTCGGGGTGGGTGGTGCTCCGGCAGCGCCCGCGACGCCCGCGGTGCCGACAGGCGGCAGCACGGGCAGCGGCGTCGGCCAGGCTCTGGGACTCGGCGCGCTCGGCGGCGGTCTCGGCCTCGCCGGTGGCCGGGCGCTGAGCCAGGGCAGCAAGTCCGGCGCGAAGTCCGAATCGGACACTTCCGCCGCGGCGGCCGAAAACCAGGGTGCCGGGCAGAGCGCGGCCTCGGCCGGCGCTCCGCAGCAGGGCGTCGTCTCGTCGGCGGGCACCATCGGCGGGCAGGCCACGCCGCCGGGGATGAACCCGATGGGCGGTATGGGGGGCATGGGCGGCGCGCACGGTGCGCACGCCGAGCAGGACGAGGAGCACACGCACGCCTCGTTCCTCATCGAGCCCGACCCCGACGACACCTTCGGTGCCAACGAAGCGACCCCGCCGCCGGTCATCGGCGCGTGGTCGGACGAAGACGACCGCTGAGGCCGAGCGGGCGCGCGGGAAACCGCGCGCCCGCCCCGAATCCTGGGAGGGGCTGGTCGATGCCGGCCGCGGAGCTGCTCACGCCGCTCGAACTGGACTTCCTGTGGGAGTCCGCCGCCGTGGGCGAGCTGCCCTACCCGTTGCGCGCGCGTTCCCACGGGGCGACCCTCGACGAACGTGCCGCGCTGCGGCGTCAGACGCTGGACGCACTCGCCCGGCGTGGGCTCGCCGATTACCGCGGTCGCCCGGAGCCCCACCTCGAGGACTACTTCGGCGTGCTCGCCTCGCCGGACCTGAGCCTGGACATCGTTCAGCTGCTCGACCCGAGCGGCGAACCGCTGCTCGCGGTCGCCGGCGCGCTCGGCGGACAGGGGCTGCTCGCCGTGCAGGACGGCCGCGGCCTGCACCTGCAGCCGATCCCGGCCGACGGCCTGGCCAGCGCGATCATCTCGTTGCTGCCCGGCGCACAGCGCGGCACCGAGAAGTCGATCACCGTGCCGCTGGAACAGCTCATCGGCAACTCCGGGGCGGATTTCCTGCAGCGGCGCGGAAACCACGTCGACGCCGACGGCCGCGCGAGCGTCGACGAGGACCGCAAGGCGCTCGCCAGGCTGCACGCCCAGCCCCGGCTGCGCGGCGGCCAGATCGGCGCCAACGCGCGCAGCCGCATCGGCGGCCGGACCAGGACCCCGGTGCTGAGCTGGTTCGACACCGAGACCGGCCGGTACTTCACGCAGGCTTCTCGCGGTCGTGACGGCCGCGACTGGATCACCATCGCCCCCGCCGACCCCGCGACGCTGCGGCGCCGGCTCGGCGAGATGCTGAGTTCGGCCGCGAACGCCACCGCCGCCTCGCTCTGACGCCCGGCGGCCACCGGGTGGAAGGCGTTTCTGGCTGTGCGGTGGCGGCGCTACGCTGTGCGTGAGATCGATAGTGGAGAGTGACGTTGGGGTTCCAGGAGTTCTTTTCGGCGCTGACCTTCGACTTCCTGTGGGAGTCGGCCGAGCTCGGTGAGCTGCCGTATCCGCTGCGCGTCCCGTCCCACGGCGCGACCGAAGACGAGCGTGTCTCGCTGCGTCACCGCGTCGACAACGAGCTGAAGGCCCGCGGTCTCCGTGATTCGCGAGGCAGGCTCGACCCGGACGTCGAGGACACGCTGCACCTGCTCGCCCGCGCGCCGATGACGATCGATGCCCTGCACATCCCGCGGTTCCAGGCGCCGACCGTCGGGCTGCTCGCCGCGGGCGACGGCCGCAAGGGCGTCGTGGCCATCCAGGACGCCGACGGCATCTGGCTGCGGGGCGCCCCGGCCGACGGGCTCGTGTCGACCATCGTCGAGCTGCTGCCCGCGGGCAGGCGCGGCTCCGAAGCCTCGATCACGCTGCCGCTGGACGAGGCGCTGCGCACCGCGCCGATGCGGGTCCCGGTCAGCGCCGCCCCGGCGGAAGAGGCGGAAAAGGGCAAGCGGAGGGAACGCGCGCAGGCACCGAGACGGACATCACTGAGCGAGCGCGTCACAGCCGATCCACGCGAGGCCTACGCCAAGCTGGCCGGCCAGCCCCGGCTGTGCGGCGGTCAGCTCGCAGCGAACAGCCGCTCGCACGTCGGCGCGCGCCAGCGGTCGAGGGTGCTGGCCTGGTTCGACACCGCTACCGGGCGTTATCTGAGCCTGTCACGGGCCGGTACCGACGGGCGGGAGTGGGTGACCGTCGCTCCGGCGGACCCGAAAACACTGCGGACTCGCCTCGGTGAGATGGTCTCCAGCGTGGCGGTCGACACACGCTAGCCTGCCCGCCAGGGAACCCGGGTGCGGCGTGGACCGTTGACCTGGAGGCTCACAGGGGTCGTTCGCCCGGGCGGACGGTACCCTGATGGGACGGGTGTCCAGGCACCACGGCTGTCAAGATCGCATGGCGGGTATCACAGGAGCCGCCCAACCAGGGAGGGTCGAGGCCAGCAGGGCCGAGTCGTATGAACCGGAAGAGCGTGCTCAGGAACCCATTGCTGTGGATCGTCGCAGGGTTGCTGGCGTTGTTCGCATACAACACGATCTTCGACAGCGATCGTGGGTACACCCAGGTGCCCATCTCGGTGGCGAACCAGCAGATCACCCAGAACCACATCAAGGAAGCGAATCTCGAGGACAAGGAGCAGCAGGTCAAGCTGCTGCTGACGCAGAAGATCGACTACGACGGTCAGCAGACCGACCAGATCATCGCGCAGTACCCCTCGGACGCGACCTACGACATCTACAGCAAACTGCTCGCCGCGAAGAACGGTGACGCGCCGATCAAGTTCACCACCAAGGTGACCCAGCAGGGCTTCCTGACCCAGCTGCTGATCTTCGCCATCCCCCTCGCGCTCGTGCTCGGGCTGCTGATGTGGATGATGAACAACGCCCAGGGCGGCGGGAACCGCGTCCTCAACTTCGGCAAGTCGAAGGCCAAGCAGCTCAACAAGGACATGCCGAAGACCACCTTCGGCGACGTCGCGGGCGCGGACGAGGCCGTCGAAGAGCTGTACGAGATCAAGGACTTCCTGCAGAACCCGGCGCGTTACCAGGCACTCGGCGCGAAGATCCCGAAGGGCGTGCTGCTCTACGGGCCGCCCGGTACCGGTAAGACGCTGCTCGCGCGCGCCGTCGCCGGCGAGGCGGGTGTGCCGTTCTACACGATCTCCGGTTCGGACTTCGTCGAGATGTTCGTCGGTGTCGGTGCCTCGCGTGTCCGCGACCTGTTCGAGCAGGCCAAGCAGAACGCGCCGTGCATCATCTTCGTCGACGAGATCGACGCCGTCGGCCGCCAGCGTGGCGCCGGCCTCGGCGGTGGGCACGACGAGCGCGAGCAGACCCTGAACCAGCTGCTCGTCGAGATGGACGGCTTCGACGCCCGCGGCGGCATCATCCTGATCGCGGCCACCAACCGGCCCGACATCCTCGACCCGGCGCTGCTGCGTCCCGGCCGGTTCGACCGGCAGATCCCGGTGTCCGCGCCGGACCTGCGCGGCCGCCGCGCGATCCTCTCCGTGCACTCGAAGGGCAAGCCGATCGCCCAGGGCACCGACCTCGACGCGCTGGCCAAGCGCACGGTCGGCATGTCCGGCGCCGACCTGGCCAACGTGATCAACGAGGCCGCGCTGCTCACCGCCCGGCAGAACGGGCACGTGATCACCGACGCCGCGCTGGAGGAGTCGGTCGACCGCGTCGTCGGCGGCCCCGCGCGCAAGAGCCGGATCATCTCCGAGAAGGAGAAGAAGATCACCGCCTACCACGAGGGCGGGCACGCGCTCGCCGCGTGGGCGATGCCGGACATCGAACCGGTGTACAAGCTGACGATCCTGCCGCGCGGCCGCACCGGCGGGCACGCCCTGCTCGTCCCCGAGGACGACAAGGAGCTGATGACCCGCTCCGAGATGATCGGACGGCTGGTCTTCGCGATGGGTGGCCGCACCGCCGAGGAGCTCGTGTTCCACGAGCCCACCACCGGCGCCTCGTCCGACATCGAGCAGGCGACCAAGATCGCCCGCGCGATGGTCACCGAGTACGGCATGAGCGCCCGCCTCGGCGCGGTCAAGTACGGCCAGGAGCAGGGCGACCCGTTCCTCGGCCGGTCGGCGGGGCGGCAGGCGGACTACTCGCTCGAGGTCGCGCACGAGATCGACGAGGAGGTGCGCAAGCTCATCGAGACCGCGCACACCGAGGCGTGGCACGTGCTCAACACCTACCGCGACGTGCTCGACGACCTCGTCATCGAGCTGCTCGAGAAGGAAACCTTGCAGCGCAAGGATCTCGAGCGGATCTTCGCCACCGTCGAGAAGCGCCCGCACATCACCGTGTTCAACGAGTTCGGTGAGCGGACCCCGTCGGACAAGCCGCCGATCAAGACCCCCGGCGAGCTGGCGATGGAGCGCGGCGAGCCGTGGCCGCCGCCGGAGAAGGAGCCCAAGCCCGCGCCGCAGCCGGAGCCGACCCCGGTCGGCGGTGGTTCCGGTGCCGTCGGCGAGCTGCCCGCGCCGCCGCCGTACCCGGTCACGCCGGACCCGAACGCGAACCCGTACGCCCCGCCGCCGCCCGGTGGCTACGCGAACGGCGGTCGCCCGAATGCCGGACCGAACGGCACCGGTTCCTGGCCCCAGGCATATGGTGGTCAGCAGCCGGGCGGTCCGGCGGGAGGCGGTTACCACCCCGGTGGCCAGGCCGGTGCGCCGGGCGGCCCACCGAACTACGGGGCTCCTCCGGGCTGGACACCGGCGACCTCGCCGGGCGGCCAGCCCGCCCAGCCCTGGCGCCCTGCCGCCGACGACCGCGCGCGCGAGCACGGCTGGTTCGCCGACCCGGCCGGTGGTCAGCAGCAGGACGAGGGGCAGCACCGTCGTGACGCGGATGGACGAGACGACAAGAAGCAGTGACGCCGGCCGCCCGGTCTTCGATCAGGACCGGGCGGAGAAGGCGGTTCGCGAGCTGCTGCTCGCCTGCGGTGAGGACCCGGACCGGGACGGTCTGCTCGACACGCCCGCCCGGGTCGCCCGCGCCTATCACGAGATGTTCGCCGGGCTCTACGCCGATCCCGACTCGGTCCTCGACCGGACCTTCGACGAGGCGCACGAGGAACTCGTCCTCGTCACCGACATCCCGATGTTTTCGACCTGTGAACATCATCTTCTGTCATTCCATGGTGTAGCGCATATCGGTTATATTCCGAATGCTCATGGGAAAGTGACTGGACTGTCCAAATTGGCCAGGCTGGTCGATCTCTACGCCAAACGCCCGCAGGTGCAGGAGCGGCTGACCTCGCAGGTCGCCGACGCGCTGGTGCGCAAGCTGGAGCCGCGCGGGGTGATCGTGGTGATGGAGGCCGAGCACCTGTGCATGGCGATGCGCGGGATCCGCAAGCCCGGTGCCCGCACGACGACGTCGGCGGTGCGAGGGTTGCTGCAGACGTCGGCGACCTCGCGGGCCGAGGCACTCGAACTGATCAAGGGCCGCCGGTGAACACGCTGCCTTCGCCCGGCCGTTGTGCCGTGATGGGCGTTCTCAATGTCACGCCGGATTCGTTCTCCGACGGTGGTCGTTATCTCGATGTCGGGCAGGCGCTCGACCATGCGCGCGAGATGTGGGCGCGCGGGGCCGATCTGATCGACGTCGGCGGCGAGTCGACCCGGCCGGGTGCGTCCCGTGTGGACGCCGAAACCGAGCTTTCCCGGATTCTCCCGGTGATCCGCACGCTCGCGGGTGAAGGCCTCGTGCTGTCCGTGGACACCACGCGTGCGGCGGTGGCCGCGGCGGCGCTCGAAGCGGGGGCGCGGGTGATCAACGACGTGTCGGGCGGGCTCGCCGATCCGGACATGGCGCGGGTCGCGGCCGAGACCGGGGTGCCGTGGGTGCTGATGCACTGGCGCGGGCACAGCAAGGACATGCAGCAGCTCGCGTCCTATCAGGACGTGGTGGCCGAGGTGCGTGCCGAGTTATTGTCCAGAGTGGACGAAGCACTCGCGTCCGGAGTGGACGAAAGCGCGCTCGTGCTCGACCCCGGGCTCGGGTTCGCGAAGGACGCGGAGCACGACTGGGCTTTGTTGCACGGGCTGGACTCGTTGCTGTCACTGGGATTCCCGGTGCTCGTCGGCGCTTCGCGAAAACGTTTTCTCGGACGGCTGCTGTCCGACAAGGACGGTAAGCCGCGCCCGCCGGACGGCCGTGAGGACGCCACCGCGGCGGTGACGGTACTGGCCGCGGCGGCCGGGGCGTGGGGGGTGCGGGTGCACGAGGTCGGCGCGTCACTGGACGCGGTCGCCGTCGCGGCGGCTTGGCAGAGGGGAACGGCGAATGCCTGACCGGATCACGTTGACCGGGTTGCGGGTGTTCGGGCACCACGGGGTGTTCGAGCACGAGAAGCGCGACGGCCAGGAGTTCGTCGTCGACGTCACGGTGTGGCTGGACCTCGGCCCGGCGGCGTCGTCCGACGATCTCACCAAGACGCTGCACTACGGGGAGTTGGCCGAGCTCGCCGCGGGGATCGTCGCGGGCGAGCCGTACGACCTGATCGAGAGCGTCGCGGGCCGGATCGCCGACGAGGTGATCCGCGACGAGCGGCTGGACGCGGTCGAGGTCACCGTGCACAAGCCGTCCGCGCCGATTCCGCTGACGTTCGACGACGTCGCCGTCACCGTCCGGCGGGACCGATGAGCCGCGCGGTCCTCTCGCTCGGTTCGAACCTCGGCGACCGGCTCGGCTTCCTGCGGATGGCGCTCGACGCCGTGCGCCCGGCTCTCGTCGCGGTGTCGGGTGTGTACGAGACGAAACCCTGGGGTGTGGAGGATCAGCCGGACTTCCTCAACGCCGTCTGCCTCGTCGACGACCCCGCGCGGGACCACTGGGACTGGCTGCGCACCGGGCAGGCGGCCGAACGGGCCGCGGAGCGGGTGCGGGAGCAGCGGTGGGGGCCGCGGACGCTCGATGTCGACATAGTGACCGTCGACGACGTGCGCTCGGAGGATCCCGAACTGCTGCTGCCGCACCCCGGTACGCCGGACCGCGCGAGTGTGCTCATCCCGTGGCTGGAGATCGAGCCAGAGGCGGAACTTCCCGGCCGCGGCCCGGTCGCGGAGCTGCTCGCGGCGCTGCCCGAGGCCGACCGCGCCGGTGTCCGGCTCCGCCCCGACCTCGCCCTGGCCTGACAACCTGCTGAAGGACGCTTTCAGTGCGTTGGCCGTGCTGAAGGACGCCTTCAGCACATCGAGTGCACCGAAGGCGTCCTTCAGCACATCGCCGCTGCTGCCATGGGGAACCTCAGGGCATTCCCCCACCCTCCCGGGGGCACCCCTGCAACCAGCGTATCGCGGTTGACCTGGGAAAACCGGGTCCCCGGTGAATCTGTGGACAACGAGGGTGGTTGTGGACAACCCAGCAGGAGACAGCGGTCAGGCGTGGGCGTTGAGCGCCGCGACCAGCCATTGCGCCGGGACGGCCTGGCTCGGGAACGGCGGCCAGTCGTTGATGATCCCCAGTAGCGTCCAGTACCGCTCGGCTCGCGGGTCGGCGCCGGCGGCGATCGTCTCGGCGAGCTTGCGCCGGTACGCCGGATCGGTGGCGTCGCGACCTGCCGGCGCCGACGCCGCGAAGATCTCCTCTGCCAGTTCTCGACCCTCGGCGGATTCCGGCGCGATATCGGCGTCCAGGCACGTCTGGGCGCGGGTGGTCCAGGAGAACCAGTGCTGCTGCTGCGCGTCGCCGATCTGCGGCTGTTCACCGCTCTCACGTTGTTCGGCGTGCCGCAGGCTCATTGCGCGGATCAGCGCCCGGAACTCGGGGTCCTGGATCAGCTCGGCGAACTCGATCCAGGCTTCCAGCTGTTCGGGGCTCGGATCGTCCGGCAGATCGGGCTTGGCGGAACTCATCCGCTCGTAGAACTCCGGATCGACGTCGAGGCCCTCGGAGACCTCCGCCCAGAACTCGTCGACCAGGCGCTTGCGCTCTTCGTCGGACATCGACGCGAGGCGGTTCATCAGTTTCACTTCCTCCAGTTCGGAATCACGCTTCACCACCGCGCGCAGGACCGACCGGCGCAGCCGTAGCCGCCGGATCTGCTCGTCGAGCGCCTCGACGTGCCGGATCGCCAGATCCCGCACGGTCGCCTGCATGCTCAGCGCCTGTTCGACGTCGGCGAGCCCGAGACCGAGTTCGCGCAGCGTCCGGACCAGCTCCAGCCGGGCCAGTGCCTTGGTGTCGTAGAGGCGGTAACCGGCGTCCGTCCGCTCGGTCGGGGGCAACAGGCCTTCGTCCGAGTAGAACCGGATGGTCTTGACCGGCAGGCCGGTACGCCTGGCCAGTTCGCCGATGGTGAAAGTACCCACGGGTCGCATCATGAAGTCTCCAGTCGGTGGAGAGTCAAGCCTCTCATCGCCGACTCGGTACCGTGGAGTCATGCACTTCACCCGGCCACGGGACCTGGTGGTGGCCGGGCTGCTCGGCCTGGTCCTCGTCTACCTCTTGTTCCTGGTTGCCTACGGATCTCTGCCGCAGCTGCCCGCGCTCGCCGGGATCACGTTCGCCGTGCTGGCCGTGATCGAGACCGTGCTGGCGTTCGTCGTCCGGTCCCGTATCCGCAACCGCCGGATACGCTCCGCGATCGGCATCGCACGTTCGGTGGCACTCGCCAAGGCGAGTTCGCTCGCGGGCGCGTTCATGGCGGGAGCGTGGCTGGCGGCGTTCGCCTACGTCTTCCCCAGACGTGACGAACTCGTTGCCGCGGTCGCCGACACCCCGGCCGCGGTGATCGGCGTGGCCTCCTCGGCAGTGCTAGTAGCTGCGGCTTTGTGGTTGGAGCACTGCTGCCGGACGCCGTCGGACAGTGATCGGGAGCACCCCGGACGAACGACCGGTTAACGCCTGAATCGGACCGCTCGAAGTACCGACTAGGTCTCGTTCGGATTACTAGAAGGTACGGTGTCAGGCATGACCGGCGTGGGTGACGACTCGCGCGGCCGCCTACTGGGCAGGCCGTGGCTAGTTGTCGGCTTAGTCCTCGCCATCGGCGCCACCCTCGCGCTCGTGCTCAGCGATGACCTTCGCTACCTCCGGCTCGGCATCGTCGCTGCCCTGTGGGCCGCCCTGATCGGCGGCTTCCTGGCGGTGCGTTACCGCAAGCACGCGGCACACAGCGAGGACGCGGTCGCCGAGGCGCAGGCTGTGTACGAGCTCGAACTCGAGCGGGAGATCGCGGCTCGCCGCGAATACGAGCTGGAGATGGAGGCGGAGGCCAGGGCCACGGCCGACTCGAGGTCCCAGGAGGAACTCGAGGCGCTGCGTTCCGAGGTCCTCGCCCTGCGGGAGAGCCTGCAGGCCCTCTTCGGCGGCGAAGTGCTGCTGGAGCGGGTCGCGCTCACCGCGCAGGCGACCAGGATGCGCTCGCTGCACGACGAGAACCGCCTCGTCACCGGGGGTGACGGCAACGGGAAGCCCGCCCCGGCCCAGCTGCTCGCCGGGACCGGTGGCAACGGCAATCTCAGCGCGACCCTCGACGGCACCGCGAACGGCGCTGGCAACGGCAATGGGAACGGCAATGGGAACGGCGGCCGCAACGGCGCCGGGAAGGGCCGCGGCAAGAAGGCCAAGAAGGCCACCGAGACCGAGCGGCCGACCGAGCTGATCGACCGCGTCAAGGTCCCGATGTCGGAACGTCGTCGCAAGCCCGCCGCCGGAAACGGCGGCGGAAACGGCGACGACGTCCTGCGCACGCAGCAGATTTCCCGCCCCAAGCCCGCCCGCGCCGAGGCGAAGCCCCCGGCCCGTCCGGCACCGCCGGATCCGCTGGCCGACACCGCCGCCGCGCGTGCGGTGAAGGACGCCGAGCTGCGGGCCGAGGCCGCGCGGCGGCAGGCCGCCGCGGCCGGGCGCACGGACACCACACGCATCGAGCAGCAGCGTCCGCCGGAGCCGCAGAAGTCCCGGCCGGCGCCCGCCCGTGCCGAGGCCACGCGCCGTGACGTCCCCCGCTCGGAAGCCTCGCTGCCCGCGGCCGATGTCGTCCGGCCCGCCGAGGTCTCGCAGCCGGGGATGCGTGCGGTGGAAGCCTCCCGGCCGCAGCTGCGGCCGGCGGAGGCGTCGCGGCCGCAGATGCCGCGCGCGGGCGCGCCGCAGGGCCGGTTCGGTCCTCGGCCGAACGCCGAGCAGAGCAATCCGGGCATGCCCCCGGCCGAGCAGCGGCCCGCCCAGGCGGACCTGACCCGGCCCGCGATGTCGCCGTCCGACCGCGGCCGTCCGGCCTCGAGCGTCGCGCCCCCCACGCGTCCGCGTACCGAGCCCGAGACGCCCAAGGAGAACACCGCCGAATGGCAGCCGGGCTGGGCCGCTTCCCGGACGCCGGATCGTGCGGTGTCCGATCTGAGTGCCGCCTTCACGAGCCGCGACGACTTCGCCGAGCGGGTCCGGCCGAACCGGCCGCAGCCACCGGTCGAACCGGCGACGGAGCCGACCCCGGAGCAGCCCCGCGCGGCCCGGCAGCCTTCGCGCACGGATCTGCCGCCGGTCCGTCCCGAGCCGCAGCCACCCGCCGAGCCCGAACAGCGCAAGCCGTCCAAGCTGGAGCAGTTCTCCCGGTCGGATCTTTCGCCGATCCTCGAGACCCCGGCAGCCCGGCACGGTGCGCACCGCACCCCCGCCGAGGAGACGCCCGAGGAGCCGACGACGCCGACCCCGGCTCCGTTGTCCACCACACCGGCCCCGCCGCCTTCGGAACGCGGCCTCGGCCGCACCGGGGGACGCCGCCGTCGTGCGGAAGACGACCAGCCGGCACCGTCCGCCGCCCCCGCTTCGGGTGGGGGTCGTCGCCGACGTCCCGAGGGCGAGCCGCCCGCGTGGGAGGGGCTGGTCGCCGAACGCGCGTCCACCAGCCGCCGCGGGATGCAGCCGGTGAATGGCAGCGCGGCCAACGGCTCCGGCAGTCACCAGGCCGAGCACGACGCCGAGGCCAACGGTTCCGGGTCGCGGGGCCGCCGCTCCGCCGACCACGAAGAGACCGGTACCGGTGGTTCGCACGCGGCGGGCCGCTCGGTCAACGAGCTGCTCGCGGCACACGGTGCCGGCGGTTCGACGCCCCGGCGGCGCCGTCGTGCCGAGGACTGACCTCGTGCGTGGCGTTCGGGTGTGCGGACCCGCCCCGGCACGATGTGCGTAGGGTGACCCGCTGTGAGCGGACCACCCTCCACGGCGACGACTCTCGACCGCGGGCGCAGGCCACGACGGATCACCGTCCTGCTGCCCGTGCTCGGGCTCATCGCCGTCGCCCTGTGCGGCCTGTTCCTGTTCGGCCTCGCCACGGCCCGTGTCGGCGTGCTCGCGGTGGGGATCGGCACCCTCGCGGCGCTCGTGCCGGTCGCGGTGGTCGTGGCCACGTTCCTGTGGGTCGACCGCTGGGAGCCCGAACCAGCGAAGCTGCTGCTGCTCGCCTTCGCCTGGGGCGCCTGTGTGGCGGCGATCGCCGCGCTGCTCATCAACAGCACCGCGGAGGCCGTCGGTGACCTGCTGCTGGGCAGCGGTCAGGGCAGCACGTTCAGCGCGGTGGTCTCCGCGCCGATCGTCGAGGAGGCGTTGAAGGGCGCCTTCGTGCTGCTCGTCCTGTGGCGGCGCACCAGCGAGTTCGACGGCGTTGTCGACGGTGTCGTCTACGCCGGGTTCAGCGCGGCCGGCTTCGCCTTCATGGAGAACATCTACTACTTCGGCCGCGCGTTCGCCGACCACGGTTTCGGGAACGGCCAGAACGCCGGGGTGCTCGCCGCCTTCTTCCTGCGTGGTGTCCTGTCGCCGTTCACGCATCCGCTGTTCGCGGTGCTCACCGGCATCGGTATCGGGGTGGCGGCGATCACCGCGAGCAAGGTGATGCGGATCGTGGCGCCACTGGGTGGTTACGTGGCGGCCGTGTGCCTGCACGCGCTGTGGAACGGCGCCGCGCTGATCGGCGGGTCGAAGACGTTCCTCACCGTGTACTTCCTGATCATGGTCCCGCTGTTCATCGGGGTCTTCTACCTCGTGGTGCTGCAGCGACGCCGGGAGCAGCGGATCGTCGCCGCCGCGCTGCCCAAGATGGTCGCGAACCGCTGGATCGCGCCCTCGGAGGTCGACCTGCTCGCGAGCCTCCCCGGACGCCGGGACTGGCGGCGCCAGGCACGGCGCGAGTCCGGCAAACGGGCCGCCAAGGCGGTCGGGCTCTACCAGGCCAGTGTGACCGAATTGGCCTTTCTGTACCGTCGTGGGCTGCGCACGGAGGACGACCGGGAGCGCCAGGCCGAGCTGCTGGCGACGTTGAAAGCGGCCCGCGCCGAGGCCGTCCGCCTCGCGGAGACCGCCCGCTCAGGGTGACCCGGTCCGGGTGAAGCTTGTCACCTGAGACCCGTGCTCCGGGCGGATCGGGGCTACTCTCGCCGCGTCGTCTGGTACCCGTGCGAAGAAAACGGGACTGGAACGAGCAAAGGGAGACAGCCATGAGCGTCCACGGGTGTACGCCATGATGAGGCCCGCCCGACTCGCGGTGGGCGTCGTGTCCGCCGGCCGGGTGGGCAGTGTGCTCGGTGCCGCGCTGGCCAGGGCAGGACACACCGTGGTCGCGGCGTCGGGACTGTCCGCCGCTTCGCTGGCCCGGGCCGAACGCCTGCTGCCGGACGTGCCGCTGCTGCCCCCGGACGAGGTCGTGCGGCGCGCGGATCTCGTGGTGCTCGCGCTGCCCGACGACGCGCTGGCAGGCATGGTGCGCGGACTGGTCGCCACCGGATCGCTCCGGCAGGGCCAGATCGTGGTGCACACCTCGGGAGCGCACGGTGTCGAGGTGCTCGGACCCGCCGCCGAAGCGGGCGTGCTGCCACTGGCCCTGCATCCGGTGATGACGTTCACCGGCCGGTCAGAGGATCTCGAGCGGCTGGCCGCGTGCAGCGTCGGGATCACCGCGATGGGGGCGGACGAGGCCGCGTGGAACGTCGGCGAGGCGCTCGCCGTCGAGATGGGCGCGGAGCCGGTGCGGGTGCCGGAATCCGCGCGTGCGCTGTATCACGCCGCGCTCGCGCACGGTGCGAACCACCTGATGACGCTGGTCGCCGACTGCGCGGAACTGTTGCGTGCGGCCGGAATCGGCCAGTCCGAGCGACTCGTCGCACCGTTGTTGTCGGCGGCATTGGATAATGTGCTGCGGCACGGGGATCGCGCACTGACCGGTCCGGTCGCCCGTGGTGACCTCGGTACCGTCCGCAGGCATCTGGCCGTGCTCACCGAGCAGGCACCCGAGGTCGCTCCGGCCTACCGCGCGCTCGCCAGGCGCACGGTCGCGCGCTCGGAAACCGCCGGGCTGCTGGACGGCGCCGCGGCCGCCGAGCTCACCGACCTTCTCGACGATCCCGCCGAAGGGCAGCAGATCCAGTGACCACACCGAAATTCACCCGCGGCAGGCTGAACACGTTCCAGCCGCCCGAGCACGTCAGTCAGGTCACCGGCGCGTTGCGCGCGGTGGGCCGCAAGGTCTCCTTCGTGCCGACGATGGGGGCGCTGCACGCCGGGCACCGCGAGTTGCTGCGCCGCGCCAAGCGGATCCCGAACGCCGTCGTGGCGGCGTCGATCTTCGTGAACCCGCTGCAGTTCGGCGAGGGCGAGGACTTCGACGCCTACCCCCGTCCGCTCGAGGACGATCTGAGCACGCTCGAAGAGGCGGGCGCCGAAATCGCGTTCGTACCGAAGGCGTCGGATCTCTATCCTGAGGGCGCGACGGTGACCGTCCATCCCGGACAGCTCGGCGACGAGCTGGAGGGCGCGTCCCGGCCGGGGCATTTCGCCGGCGTGCTCACGGTCGTGGCGAAGTTGTTCAACCTGGTACGTCCGGATTACGCGTTCTTCGGGGAGAAGGACTACCAGCAGCTGGTGCTGATCAAGCGCATGGTGGCGGATCTGAACATCCCCACGCGCGTGATCGGGGTCCCGACCGTGCGTGAACGGGACGGACTCGCGTTGTCCTCGCGCAACGTGTATCTCACGCCGGAACAGCGTGCGGACGCGATGGCGCTGTCGGCCGCCCTCACCGCGGGGGCGTTCGTCGGGCGCGAGGGCGCCGAAGCGGTGCTCGACGCCGCGAACCGGACACTGGCCGCGCGACCCGCGGTCGATGTCGACTATCTGGAGTTGAGGGGAACCGACCTCGGGCCCGCGCCCGTCGACGGAGAAGCACGGTTGCTGGTCGCCGCCCGGGTAGGGAGCACCCGGCTGATCGACAACGTTCCGGTGCTGCTCGGCAAGGCCGCCGAGCATCCGGAAGCAGCCGAGTTGGACGCAGGGGAATAGGGAGAGTCCACGATGTACCGGACGATGCTGAAATCGAAGATCCATCGGGTCACGGTGACCCAGGCCGACCTGCACTACGTGGGTTCGGTGACCGTCGACGAGGACCTGATGGAGGCCGCCGATCTGCTGCCGGGCGAGCAGGTGTCCATTGTGGACATCACGAACGGCGCGCGGCTGGAGACCTACGTCATCAAGGGGGAACGCGGCAGCGGCGTGCTGGGGATCAACGGTGCCGCCGCGCATCTGGTGCACCCCGGTGACCTGGTCATCCTGATCTCCTACGGGCAGATGGAGAATGCGGAGGCCGCCGCGTACCAGCCGAGGATCGTGTTCGTCGACGCGGACAACCGGATCGTCGAACGCGGTACGGACGCCGGTCACGCGCCGGAGGGTTCCGGCCTGCTCAGCGGCACCGTGACGTTGCCGGAGGAGGACACCATCGCGTTCCCGGTGGCCGAGACCGCCGACGCGCGCCGCCTCGACGCGTTGCTGCACGCGGAGAGCTGAACCACCTCCAGGGACGGCGGCGTCGCCGAGTAAAGGAACAACTTCGTGCTGCTCGTGGTCGACGTCGGCAACACCAACATCGTGCTGGGCCTGTACTCGGGCGAGGAACTCGTCGGCGACTGGCGGATGCGGACCGACGCGCACATCACCGCCGACGAGCTCGCGCTGACCATGCGGGGTCTGCTCGGCTCGTACGCCGACGCGATCACCGGGATCAGCGCGCTGTCGACGGTGCCCGCCGTGTTGCGTGAGCTGCGGGTGATGCTGGCGCGCTACTACCCGCGGCTGCCGAAGATCGTCGTCGAGCCCGGTGTCCGCACCGGTGTCGCGCTGCTGGTGGACAACCCGAAGGAGGTGGGCGCGGACCGGCTGGTCAACACGCTGGCCGCGCACCATCTGCACAACACCGCGTGCGTGGTGGTCGACTTCGGTACTTCGACCAATGTGGACGCGATCTCGGCGAAGGGCGAGTTCCTCGGCGGCGCGTTCGCGCCCGGCATCGAGATCTCGGTCGACGCACTGGCCGCCCGCGCCGCCGCGCTGCGCAAGGTCGAACTCGTGCCACCGCGGTCGGTGATCGGCAAGAACACCGTGGAATGCCTGCAGTCCGGCATTCTCTACGGTTTCGCGGGCCAGGTCGACGGCCTCGTCCGGCGGATCGTGCGCGAGCTGTCGCCGGACGGGGCGGCGCCGGTCGCCGTGCTCGGGACCGGCGGGCTCGCCCCGTTGGTGCTCAGCGAATCGGAGACGATCACCGAGCACGTCCCCGATCTCACCCTGCTCGGCCTCCGCCTCGTCTACGAACGCAACGCACGCAAGTCCTAGCTCGATCCGGTTCCGGCTGCGGGGTGGACGAGCGCCCCAATGAGGTTTTCTCGGTAGGTGCGGGGGTGCGGCTTTGCTGGTGGGCGCTTTCCCGGGGGCTTGGTGGTGCGGTGAAGGCGGCCTTCACGGCGTGCGGCGGGGTTCGGGGATGTGTCGCGAACGCTCCGTTCGGGACGTTCATCGTCGGCATCGGAGCGTTCGCGACATCGGGCGAATGGTGTCGGCGTGCGCAGGGAAGTCCGAGGGACGCCCTTGTCACATCCCAGACCAGCGCACCGAAGGCGTCCTCCAGCACCTTCGGCAGCACACACGGCCCCAGAATCCTTAGCGAGAAAACCCCCAATTTTGTGTAGTGTGTGGTGTGCGCACAAAAAACAAAATGTGGGGGCATTGGGTGCGTGACGCACCCAATGCCACATTGGGGCGTTTGTGCCAGGGGAGATGGTGGGCGCGAGTCAATGGGCGTCGCGGCCGCCGCCGTGCCGGGCCAGCCTGCGGCGTTCGAGCAGGTAGCCGAGGCCGGTGAGGGCCAGCGCGGGAAAGGCGATCTTCGCCTGCGGGAAGCGAGCGGTGCCCGGCGGATCGACGGCCTTGCTGCCCGGGTACGCGAGCGCCGAAATCTGTGTCAGCCAGTACAGGGACGCCAGCGTCGCACCGGTGTCCAGGCTCGTGCGGGCCGAGCCCGGCGCGCGCCACAGCTGGTACAGGCTGCCAAGGCCGAGTGCGAGTCCCAGGCTCATCGTCTGTCCGTTGTGGAATTTGGCGTGGGGCGGCCAGGCCGGGTTGTGCACATGGGTGTCGTTCCAGTCGGCCTTGTAGGGGCCGACGGCGGTCGCCAGTGAGGTGACCGAGATCAGCACCCTGCCGAGGCCACGGCCGCGCAGACGCGGTACTCGCATGAGGTTTCCCCTTCGTCGATGGGTTTCCCTCAGTCTCGACGGTCGAGTTAACTGGAGGTCAAGGTCTCTGGTGCAGGAGTTTCAGTGCAGGAGTTTCAGCCCGACGACGCCCGCCACGATCAGCACGAGACACGAGATACGGGCGACGCCGACCGGGTCGCCGAGCGCCACCATGCCGTAGATCGCGGTGCCGATCGCGCCGATGCCGACCCAGACGGCGTACCCGGTGCCGAGCGGGATCTCGCGGAGCGCGTAGGCGAGCCCGCACATGCTGAGTACGAGCGCGACCCCGAACGTGATGCTGGGGGCGAGTTTCGAGAAGCCCTTCGAGGCGCCGAGCGCGGCGGCCCAGACGGTCTCGAGGAAACCGGACAGGACAAGGACAAGCCAGGACATGGTCGGAACCCTTCGCAGTGATGGTCACTGCGTCGTCTTGTCCTGACCGGGTACGACGCTCTCGTCCGGGGCCGTCCCCGAGCGGGGGGCCACTTCCGACGGTAGCACCGGCCGCGCCCGCCGCCTGGTGATTTCGGTCGCCATCCCGCGGCAATGCCGAATACGTTTCGCATTGCGTCGGCTGCAATCAGCGACGTTCGGCGACGATCAGCACTCGGCGGGTCATCAGATCCAGCGTGATCCGCTGTTGCTTCAGGTTCGCGACGATCTTGTCGGGCTCTCCTCCGCTTTCCCCTGCCAGTGCGTCGACCGCCTCGAGCATCAATTCGTTGATCCGGATCTGCCGTTCTCGCCATGCATCGGTCTCGTCGTAGGCGCGGACGTCGAAACCCGCGGCTTCGAGCAGCGGCCGGTGATCCGGTACCTGTGGCGGCATATTCACGGGCTGACCATGAAAATCCCAGGTCGTGGCCACCAACCGGCCGCCGGGAACGAGGATCCGGGCCAGTTCGGCGAGCGCGACCGCTTTGTCGGGAGCGAACAACAACGAGTCCGCGCTCATCACGGCGTTCACGGATGTGGACGGCAAGCCCGTTTCGGCGAAGCTGCCGAACCGGAATTCCGCCCGATCGGACCTGCCCAGCGTCTCGGCTCGCCGTCGCGCCGAGTCCAGTGCGGTCTCCGCTATGTCGATTCCGATCAGCGACGTATTCCGCTGCGCGGAAACCCACAGGCCGGGACCGCCGCGTCCGCAGCCGATGTCGGCGATTGTGTCACCCGCCGATACCTGTGTATCCGCTGTGAATCTCCGCAGATCCGTTTTGGTGACGAAGCTGTACACATCCAGGTCCGCCGGATATTCGTCGCCCAGCACCTCGGTGTGGACCCGTGCCATGACCGCCGACGACGGCGCGCCGTACACCGCGGTGAACACTGCCGCCCAGTCGATCCGATCCATCGAGGTCATCGCCGCCTCGCGCGGAAAACGGACGTGATGATCGGCAGGTCGAACTCGCCGTGGCCGGTCTCCGGATTCGACTCCAGGAAAGCTCGAGCCGCGCTCAACATGGTGTTCGCCTCCTCGGGGGACGCGACGAGCATATGCGAATGCGTGGCCACGGTTTCCACGAGACTTTCTGCGGTGCGCCGCTGGGAGTGCCGGAAAATCTCCCGTTCGAACGGGTCGAAGGCTCGATGCGTGGGCACCTCGCCGGGGTTGTCGAGCCATACCCGGCTGACCCCGGTCCTGGTCAGTTCACGGAACTCGGCGACCCATGGCACGGATTCGTCGTCGTGGTTCCACAGGGCCACGACTACTCCACCCGGCCGAATCACCCGCGCCATTTCGGCGAGCGCCGCGTCGGCGTCGAACCAATGAAAGGCCTGCCCGATGACGACCGCGTCGGCGGAACCATCGGGCAGCGGGATGTTTTCCGCGGTCCCGGTCATCGCGGTGACCTCGGGCAACAACCGGGAGAACTCGGCCAGCATGTCCGGATCCGGTTCGACCGCGGTGACCAGCGACCCGAGTTCGAGCAGACCGATACTCACCTTGCCGGTGCCCGCGGCGAGATCCACGATCCGCAGGGGTGCCGGGGTGGCCCCGGAAAGGCCCCAGGACAATGCTTTCCGCGGGTAGCCGGGGCGATGCCGGGCGTATGCGGCCGCGCGAGAGCCGAACGACGCGGCCCGCCTGGCCCGCAGTTCCTGATCGGGATCAGCTGCCGGTTCGTTCACCAGCCCAGGTTAAACGACGGAAAACCTTCATGTTCGCTCCGCGAACGGTAATCCGGTTGGCGTAGCCGAGCGGTGAGTTCGTACGCTATGGGGCATGAACACCAATCCCTCTTCCGGCGCCACGCCACCCGAAGACGATCTGCCCGAACAGCTGCGGGTCCGCCGGGACAAGCGTGAGCGCATCCTCGCGGAAGGGATCGACCCTTACCCGGTCGAGGTGCCGCGAACGCACTCGCTGGCAGAGGTGCGTGCCGCGCATTCCGGATTGCCCGCCGACACCGCCACCGGTGAGCTGGTCGGCGTGACCGGCCGGGTCATGTTCATCCGCAATACCGGCAAGCTGTGTTTCGCCAGCCTCCGTGAGGGCGACGGGACCGAATTGCAGGCGATGATCAGCCTCGCGAAGGTCGGTGAGGACGCGCTCGCGGCGTGGAAGTCGGACGTCGATCTCGGCGACCACGTATTCGTGCACGGTGAGGTGATCACTTCCAAGCGTGGCGAGCTTTCCGTGCTCGCCGACGGCTGGCGGCTGACCTCGAAGGCACTGCGCCCGCTGCCGGTCGCGCACAAGGAGCTCGCCGAGGAAACCCGGATCCGGCAGCGTTATGTCGACTTGATCCTGCGGCCGAAGGCGCGTGATGTCGTGCGAACCCGCGCCGGCGTACTGCGTTCGCTGCGCGACTCGTTCCACCGTCGCGGTTTCACCGAGGTCGAGACGCCGATGCTGCAGACGCTGCACGGTGGGGCGGCGGCACGCCCGTTCGTCACGCATTCGAACGCCTTCGACCTCGATCTGTATCTGCGGATCGCGCCGGAGCTGTACCTCAAGCGCTGCGTCGTGGGCGGTATCGAGAAGGTTTTCGAGATCAACCGAAACTTCCGGAACGAGGGCAGTGACTCCTCGCACTCCCCGGAGTTCGCGATGCTCGAGTACTACGAGGCCTATGCGACATACGACACCAATGCGGTCATGACGCGCCAGTTGATCCAGGAAGCGGCCGAGACGGTACTGGGTACCCAGGTGGTCACTCTCACGGACGGTTCGGAGTACGACCTTTCCGGTGAGTGGACGACGCTCGGAATGTACGAGTCACTGTCGGACGCGCTGGGCGAAGAGGTCACCCCGGAGACGCCGGCAGGCAAGTTGCTGGCGTTCGCCGAGGCCAGGGGCCTGGAGGTCGATCCGAAGCTCGGCCACGGCAAACTGGTGGAGGAACTGTGGGAGCACCTCGTCGGTGACCATCTCCACGCCCCCACATTTGTCCGTGATTTTCCGCTGGAGACCTCCCCGCTGACCAGGCAGCATCGGAGCAGGCCGGGAGTCGCGGAGAAGTGGGACCTCTACATCCGCGGATTCGAACTGGCCACGGGTTACTCCGAGCTGGTCGATCCGGTCGTGGAACGGCAACGCCTCACCGAACAGTCGCAGCTCGCCGCACAGGGTGATAGCGAAGCCATGCGGCTCGACGAGGATTTCCTGCGCGCCCTGGAGTACGGAATGCCGCCGAGCGGCGGCGTCGGAATGGGGATCGACCGGTTGCTGATGGCGCTGACCGGCCTCGGTATCCGGGAGACGATCCTCTTCCCCCTCGTGCGGCCCGAATAACCCGCCCGTGTGACGGATAGCTGACGGTTATCTCAAACGAGATTTGCGTTAGCCCGGATCAGCGGGTATTAATGTGCTAGACAAAGTCTTCTGTTCCGGGGCTCGCCCCGTAACCAGATCGTTTCGAGTAGCAAGCCCAGGAGGAAACAGATGGCACAGAAGGTGCTCGTCTCGCTGGTCGATGACATCGACGGTACCGAGGCGGAGGAGACCGTTGAGTTCGGTTTGGACGGTGTCGCCTACCAGATCGACCTCTCCGCGGAAAACGCCGAGGAGTTGCGCGACGTCCTGGCGCAGTATGTAGAGCACGCCCGTCGTGCCGGTGGTCGTAAGCGCGCCCCGATTCGCCCGGCCGTCGGCGCCAAGGCTTCGGCTCGCCCGGCGACCGTCGACCGCGAGCAGAACCAGGCCATTCGCGCTTGGGCCCGCAAGAACGGGTACGCGGTTTCCGACCGCGGCCGCATCCCGTCCGAGGTGGTCGAGGCCTACCACAAGAAGAACTGACGGCGTAGTTCGCCGCCAAGCCGCCGGGGAATTCCCCCGGCGGCTTTCTTCATGTCCGGGGATGTTCACGATCTTCGCGGGCGGCCCTGGCGTACTCACCGGGCGACAGGCCGGTTACTGTGCGGAAATCGCGGGTGAAGTGGGACTGGTCGCTATAGCCCAGTTGTGCCGCCAGACCGGCGTAATCCGGCCGGGTCGTCCCCGAGATCCGTCGCGCCCCGTCGTTCAGCCGATATACCCGGATGGCCCACTTGGGGGTGCATCCGATGTGTTCGGCGAACAGCCGTTGCAGGGAACGGAGCCCGAGACCGGTGGCCGCGCACAGCTGGGCGACCCGGGTAATTCCCGGGTCGGCGTCGATTGTTTCGACCGCCTCGGCGGCATGGGCCGCCGCCGGGGGAAGAACGGGCGGATTTGCCATCAGCAGGTTGTCGGCCACTTCGGCCATTTCGTGATCTCCGTTCACGTTCCGGATCGATTCCGTCGCCGCATCGGCCGCCGGGCCGAAGACTTCGGCCAGCGGGATCGAGCGGTCCGTGATATTGCGGACCGGCTGACGAAGGAAAGGCCGGAAACATCCCGGCCGGAACCGGACACCGAGACCGTGCACCCTGCCCTCGAGGCGATAGGAGAACACGTCGTGCATCGGTCCGTACACGCCATCGGCGCCGGGGAAGAACACGGCGTGGACCGAGAGATTCGGCAGGACGCGCTGTTCGAACGGCGGCTGCCCGCGAAGATCCCAGCGCAGTATCCAGTAGTACTGCACGAATGGCGTCAGAGCGGACGCGGGCGGATGCCGGGTCAGCGTGAACTTCGTTCGGGCAACGCGCTCGTTGATGATGCCCCGGGGGATCCGGCGATCGGGCACCGGATCACGATAGCTGTCGCGTTCCTTCTATACCTTTCGCTCTCCGCGGTGGCTGGATGGAGTCATGGCTGATCACTCCGTATTCGTCCCTTCGGCAGCGGCCGAATTCCAGCGTGTCGCCGCATCGCTCACTCCGGATGACCTCACCGTTCGCACGCCGTGCGAGGCCTTCGACGTGCGAGGTCTGCTCAATCACCTGCTCTACTGGGGCCCGTGGCTGCTGGCCGCCGGCCGTGGGGAGGAGCCGCCGGTCGTGACCGGTGGGGAGACCGATGTGGACCTGGTCACCGGCGATTGGGCGGCGGCGCTGGAGAACCAGACGAAGACGCTGGTAGACGTTTTCTCGGCGTCGGCGGCCTGGACGGGGATGACGTCCCTGGGACGCACTGAAATGCCGTCGAGCGTCGTCGGTGAGATGGTGCTCGGCGAGTTCGTGCTGCACGGCTGGGATCTCGCGCGTGCCGTCGGCCGGGATTTCGCCTGTGCGGCGGAAATCTCCGCCGCGGTGCACGCCGGTGCCGTCGCGATGGGCGCGCAGGCGCGGGAAATGGGCGTGTACGGCCCCGAGGTCGCCGTTCCCGAGTCCGCGCCGATGCTCGACCGCGCGCTGGGAGCGACGGGCCGGGACCCGCTGTGGAAGCCCTGAGTGCGTGGGTCCGCGGGCTCGTCGTGGCGGCTGCGGTTTCGCGCCGCGGCCCGGGATGTCGTGAACGCTCCGTTTGGGACGCTCATCGTCGGCAACGGAGCGTTCGCGGCATCGGGCGAGGCTGTCGGTTTGGGCAGGGGAAGTCCGAGGGACGCCCTGGTCGCATTCAGCGCACCCAGGGACCCCTTTGTCGCATCCCCAGGGCAGCGCACCGTAGGCGTCCTGCGGCACATCCGGCGGGAGCCACGGCCCCGGACCCCTTGGTGAGAAAGCTGAGTGTGTCCGGATGGGCATCTCGCGTGCCTGAACGCGCGACTCGCGTGATTGGGCGCGTATCTCGCGTGTCTGGGTGGAGAACTCAGCGGGAACAGGTGCGGGGGCACTCCGCGCATTCGGTTTCGTCGGGCAGGAGATAGGAGAAGCAGCAGCTTTCGCGGCGGCGGGTCCACTCGCGGTGTCCGTCGGGGCCGGTGTCCAGCCGCAGGGTCGAGGGCGAGGTCAGCGGCGGGAACCGGGCGTCGAGCACGAGGGCCGCGTCGGCGACGCCCGCGCCTTCGGCCTCGGCCGTGCCGCCCTGCTTGCCCGCCCACCAGAGGGAGTTGTCCAGCGCGTCGGTCGCGGCGGCCCACAGCATCCGGCGGCCGAGCCTGCTGCCCGGCGCGTACGCGCGGACGAACTTCGCGGCGTGGGCGATGTAGTGCGCCCGCAGCACCGCGGCGAGGGCGCGCTCGTCGGGCACCACCGTCGCTTCCGGCAGCGCGGAACCGGGGTCGGTCGGCAGGCAGTAGAAGTCGTCGCCCAGCACGGCCATCCCGACCGGATGCGGCCGGTCGTCGCCCAGCTCGAAGGCCAGTTCCGCCGGCTTCAGCGACGGGACTCTGCGCTCGTGGTGCAGCAACAGCGCGCCGACGTAGGCGGGGACGTGCAGGTACCACGACATGACGTAGCTCGCGGTCGTGCGCTCCGGGGCTTCGCCGTACTCGGTGAACAGCCAGTCGCCGAGCAGCTTCCGCCAGTCCTTGAACCGCTCTGGATCGGCCAGCAGATCCGAACAGCGCAGCCAGCCCTCGGGGACGTCCCGGCGGATCTCGCCCCGCTCCTGCAGCCCCCCGACTCGCAGGAGCGAAGCCGCGAGGCCGTCGCCGACCTCGCGTGCGTCGCGGAAGGACCGCTGATGGTTCACCCGCGGCCCTCCTTACCGGCGCTGCGACACACGTGTTGATTAGGCGTGCCTAACCTTACATACTTTTCGGCGTTGCGCCAATCGGGTAACCAGGAAGTGGGAACTTCCAGGTTGCGCATCTGTTCGCGGTGAGCGGACACGGCCCGTCCGGAGGAATCCGGATGGCCGGACACACGTTGTGCTTGACGTAAAGGTGCAGGGCAACCGGATGATGAGAGATGTCCGTGCGGATAGCCGTACGGGTGCGATCGGGCCGCCAACAGCCGTAGTGGTACGCCAGCGCGACGACTTGGCTACTAGAGTGGTCTCACGGTGCTGAATCCATCGCGGTGCAAGCACGCGATGGAAACGGGCCGCCGGCGCAGCAGTCGAGGGAGTGCACATGTTTGAGAGGTTCACCGACCGCGCGAGGCGGGTGGTTGTCCTGGCCCAGGAAGAGGCCCGGATGCTCAACCACAACTACATCGGCACCGAGCACATCCTCCTGGGTCTGATCCACGAGGGTGAAGGTGTCGCCGCCAAGGCGCTGGAGTCGCTGGGTATCGCCCTCGAGGGCGTGCGCCAGCAGGTCGAGGAGATCATCGGCCAGGGCCAGCAGGCGCCGAGCGGGCACATCCCGTTCACGCCGCGGGCGAAGAAGGTGCTGGAGCTGTCGCTGCGTGAGGCGCTGCAGCTCGGCCACAACTACATCGGCACCGAGCACATCCTGCTCGGCCTGATCCGCGAGGGCGAAGGCGTCGCCGCGCAGGTACTGGTCAAGCTGGGTGCGGACCTGAACAGGGTGCGCCAGCAGGTGCTGCAGCTGCTCTCGGGCTACCAGGGTGGCAAGGAGTCCGCCGAGACCGGCTCCAGCCGTGGTGAGGGCACGCCGTCCTCGTCGCTGGTGCTGGACCAGTTCGGCCGCAACCTGACCGTCTCCGCCCGCGAGGGCAAGCTGGACCCGGTGATCGGGCGCGGCAAGGAGATCGAGCGGGTCATGCAGGTCCTCTCGCGGCGGACGAAGAACAACCCCGTGCTGATCGGCGAGCCCGGCGTCGGCAAGACCGCCGTCGTCGAGGGGCTGGCGCAGAACATCGTCAAGGGCGAGGTCCCGGAGACGCTCAAGGACAAGCAGCTCTACACCCTCGACCTGGGTTCGCTGGTCGCGGGCTCGCGCTACCGCGGTGACTTCGAGGAGCGGCTGAAGAAGGTCCTCAAGGAGATCAAGACCCGCGGCGACATCATCCTGTTCATCGACGAGCTGCACACGCTGGTCGGGGCGGGCGCCGCGGAGGGCGCGATCGACGCCGCGTCGATCCTCAAGCCGATGCTGGCGCGTGGTGAGCTGCAGACCATCGGCGCGACCACGCTCGAGGAATACCGCAAGTACATCGAGAAGGACGCCGCGCTGGAGCGCCGGTTCCAGCCGATCCAGGTCGGCGAGCCGTCGCTGGAGCACACCATCGAGATCCTCAAGGGCCTGCGCGACCGGTACGAGGCGCACCACCGCGTCTCGATCACCGACTCGGCGCTGGTGGCCGCGGCGACGCTGGCCGACCGGTACATCAACGACCGGTTCCTGCCGGACAAGGCGATCGACCTGATCGACGAGGCGGGCGCGCGGATGCGCATCCGCCGGATGACCGCGCCGCCGGACCTGCGCGAGTTCGACGAGAAGATCGCCGACGTGCGCCGGGACAAGGAGTCCGCGATCGACGCGCAGGACTTCGAGCGCGCCGCCCGGCTGCGGGACGAGGAGAAGACGCTGCTCGGCCAGAAGGGCGAGCGGGAGAAGCAGTGGAAGGACGGTGACCTGGACGTCGTCGCGGAGGTCGACGACGAGCAGATCGCCGAGGTCCTGGCCAACTGGACCGGTATCCCGGTGTTCAAGCTCACCGAGGAGGAGACCACGCGTCTGCTCCGCATGGAGGACGAGCTGCACAAGCGGATCATCGGCCAGGAGGACGCGGTCAAGGCCGTGTCCCAGGCGATCCGCCGTACCCGCGCCGGCCTGAAGGACCCGAAGCGCCCGTCCGGCTCGTTCATCTTCGCCGGTCCGTCCGGTGTCGGTAAGACCGAGCTGTCCAAGGCGCTGGCGTCGTTCCTGTTCGGCGAGGACGACGCGCTCATCCAGATCGACATGGGTGAGTTCCACGACCGCTACACCGCTTCGCGGCTCTTCGGTGCCCCTCCGGGCTACGTCGGCTACGAAGAGGGTGGCCAGCTGACCGAGAAGGTGCGGCGCAAGCCGTTCTCGGTGGTGCTGTTCGACGAGATCGAGAAGGCGCACCAGGAGATCTACAACACGCTCCTGCAGGTGCTGGAGGACGGCCGCCTGACCGATGGCCAGGGCCGCACGGTCGACTTCAAGAACACGGTGCTGATCTTCACCTCGAACCTGGGTACCTCGGACATCTCGAAGTCCGTGTCGCTCGGCTTCGGTTCCGGTTCGGACTCGACGAACCGGTACGAGAAGATGAAGCAAAAGGTCAACGAGGAAATGAAGAAGCATTTCCGCCCGGAGTTCCTGAACCGGATCGACGACATCATCGTGTTCCACCAGCTGACGCAGGAACAGATCATCGAGATGGTCGACCTGATGATCGGCCGGGTCGAGACCCAGCTCAAGGTCAAGGGCATGGAGCTGGAGCTGACCTCGAAGGCGAAGGCGCTGCTGGCCAAGCGTGGCTTCGACCCCGTGCTCGGTGCCCGGCCGCTGCGCCGGACCATCCAGCGCGAGATCGAGGACCAGCTGTCGGAGAAGATCCTCTTCGGCGAGGTCGAGGCGGGCCAGATCATCCTGGTCGACGTCGAAGGCTGGAACGGCGACCCGGAGGAGAAGGACGACAAGGCCCACTTCACCTTCCGCGGTGAGAAGAAGCCGACGTCCGTCCCCGACGCCCCGCCGGTCAGCATCGGCGCGAGCAGCGGTGACGACGCCAACGAGGCCGAGAACGACTGATCTTGGTTCGAGCCTGACGAGAGGGCGGTTCCCCGGTGGGGAGCCGCCCTCTTGCCGTATTCAGCTCGTTGTGGCCCTGGTGCCCTGACAGCGGGCGTCATAAGGTGTACATTATAGTTGCCCGATGGAGTGGGACATCGAGCTCCACGAGGAGGTGGACCGTTGGTTCACGTCGTTGTGCGAGAACGACCCGATCACGGCGGACCGGGTGGAAGAGGCCATCGACGTTCTGGCGAGGGAGGGGCCGCGGCTAGGGCGGCCGTTGGCTGATCGGGTCAAGGGCTCACGACAGCACAACTTGAAGGAGCTGCGTCCGGCCTCCGCGGGTAGCACCGAGATCCGGATCCTGTTCGCGTTCGATCCGGTGCGGAAGGCGGTGCTCCTGGTCGCCGGTGACAAAGCCGGTAACTGGAAGCGGTGGTACGACATCAACATCCCGATCGCCGAAAAGCGATACGAACGACATCTGAGGGCGCTGAAGGAGGGCTGAAGCATGGGCCGGTCGTGGAAGGACGTAAAAGCGGAGAAGCTCGCTCGTGACCGGGAAGCCGGTCGCGACATCGAAGCGGCCCGTAGCGCTGCTCGTGAGGCCACTGAGGCGTACGTGCTCGGTTTCCGGCTGGCACAGCTCCGCGAGGATGTCGGGATGAGTCAGACCGAACTCGCGAAGCGCATGGGTGTGAGCCAGCCTCGGATCAGTCAGCTGGAGCAGGGCGACCCCGGTCAGATGGAGCTGGACACCATTCGCCGGTACATCGTGGCGCTCGGCGGTCGCATGCGGGTCGTCGCGGACTTCGAGGACCACGACGTCACGGTGTCGGCCAGCCAGCACGATCACAGCGACGCCTGCGCCTGACTCCGGCACGTTCCGCCTCATCCGGCGTGAGACGATGCGCTGGCCGGTCCGGGGAGGGTGAGGCGTGGACGTTCTGTCGATCGATTTCGGCACTTCGAGCACCGTGGGCGTGTTGTCCGCGTTCGGTCGTGGACCTCGTGCCATCGAGATCGACGGGTCGGTCACGATGTCGTCGGCGGTGTACGCGGGCGAGGACGGGCTGCTCGTCGTGGGGCAGGACGCGGAACGCCGGGCTCGGCTCGAGCCGAGCCGGTTCGAACCCAATCCGAAGCGCCGTATCGACGAGGGCACGCTGCTGCTCGGTGACGCGGTCGTCGAGGTGACCGACGCGTTCGCGGCGGTGTTGCGGCGGATCGGCGAGGAGGCCGAGCGGCAGCTGAACCGGCCGCCGGACCAGGTGCGTATCTCCCACCCCGCCGGCTGGGGTGCCACGCGGCAGGAGGTGTTGCGGCGCAGCGCGGCCAAGGCCCGGTTGGTCGACGTCCGGCTGATTCCCGAGCCGGTGGCGGCCGCGGCGCACTACGCGGCGCTGGGCGATCAGCCGTCGCGCCGCCTTGGCCCGATCGCGGTGTACGACCTCGGGGCGGGCACCTTCGACTGTTCGGTCGTCGGGATCACCGAACACGGTTTCGCGGTGCTCGCCGAGGACGGGCTGCCCGATCTCGGCAGCCTCGACATCGACCAGGCGCTGCTTGTCCACATCGGACGGTCGGTGTCGCACGCCGATCCCGCGCAGTGGCAGCGGCTGCTGCGCCCGCACACGACCGCCGACCGCAGGCTGCGCCGTTCGCTGCTGCAGGATGTCCGTGACGCCAAGGAAAGCCTGTCGCGGCACCCGCGGACCGAGGTGCCGATGCCGGAGCCGTTCGGGGACGTCCTGGTGACCAGGGACGAGCTTGAGGCGCTGGTCCGGCCGAGCCTGTTGCGCAGCGCCGAACTGCTCGCCGCGACCGTCCGGCGGGCCGGGCTGACGCCCGCCCGGCTCGGCGGGATCTACCTCGTCGGCGGGCCGAGCCGGATGCCGTTGCTCGCCGGACTGCTCGCCCAGCAGCTCGGCGTCGTGCCGACGACGCAGGACCAGCCGGAGACGGCGGTCGCGTTCGGGCTGCACCACGTGCCGCTCGGCGGCGCGGACCCGAATCTCACCGTGCCCGCCTTCGCGCCGGTCCGGCCGCCAGTGGCACCGCCACCGGCACGACAACCCTGGCCCGGCCCACCGCCCATGTCGCAGCGTCCCGGACCGCCGCCACAGCCAGGAACGATGGGGCAGGCGTGGCGGGCGCCGCAGCCGGAACCCCGGCGTTCGGCGAAGAAGCCGTTGCTCATCGGCGCCGCTGTGCTGGTGGTGATCGCCGTCGTCGTGACCGCCGTGCTCCTGGTGAGCAAGAGCGACACACCCGCGGCGGCCCCGGCGGAAAACTGCACCGCCGCGTCCACCTTCGACCAGTCCGGGTTCACGCCGTGCCTGCGCTCGCTGGCCGGCACCGTGCCCGACCGTACCCAGTGCTCCGGCAACCCGGCGGCGGCCAAGACGCTGAACGCCGTCGCGGCGGTCGACTGCACCGTGCGGGCCGACCTCTCGGGCAAGGTCGACCGGGTCACGACGATCAGCTACTACCAGGGGATCGACACCGCCGCGGTCGCCGCGCGGGCGAACCTGGACCTGAACTCGGCCAAGAACGTCAACGGGACCTGGACCGGCGGCGGCCAGCGCGGCAGCTACGTGGCGGGCGCGACCGGCGGCGACGCGGGGTTCGTGCTCTTCCAGATCGACGGGAAACCGGCGGTCGGCGTCGTCGTGCTGCTCGATCGGGCCGGCAAACCGACCGCCGCGAGTATGGCCGGATACTTCACCGAACAGGTCAAACCGGCCTGAGCGTCAGTGCAGGGCGCCCGCGGGGACGGCGAGATCCTCGGTCACCGCCAGCGCGGTGTCGACGAGTGCCCCGAGCGCCTCGGCCGTGCGCGACACGTCGAGACTCGGCGCGGCCGTCCCCGCGGCGGCGACCTGCTCCGGGCTGTAGGGCACGTGCACGAAACCGCCGCGCGCCCCGGGAAACTCCGTGGCCAGCAGGTGCATGAGGCCGTAGAAGACCTGATTGCACACGTATGTTCCGGCCGTGTGCGACACCGAGGCGGGCACGCCCGCCTCCCGGATCGCCGCGACGCAGGCCTTGACGGGCAGCGTGCTGAAGTACGCCGCCGGGCCGTCGGCGATCACGGGGACGTCCACCGGCTGGGCGCCCGCGTTGTCCGGGATCCGCGCGTCGACGAGGTTGATGGCGACCCGCTCCGGCGTGACGTCCGGACGGCCGCCCGCCTGGCCGACGCACACCACGAGGGCCGGGCCGTGCTGCTCGATTGCCTTGCGCAGTGCGGGAAGCGAGGCGTCGAACTCACACGGCAGCTCGACCGCGACGACGTCGTCACGGCCTGCCGCGAGTGCGGACACCGCCTGCCACGACGGGTTCACCGCCTCGCCGCCGAACGGCGCGAACCCCGTCACCAGCACCTTCACCACGTTCCTGCCTCCTCATGCCGTCAAGGCCACCTTACGGGCGTTGAATCCAGTCCAGTCGCGCAGCGCGTCCGTTGAGAGCGGCGGCGGGGGCATGGATGGAGCTCGTAAGGTGGCCTTGACGGCATTGCGGACCGCGATCAGGCGGCGGGCTTCAGGTCGCCCGGGTAGAGGTACTGATCCGCGGGCTTGCCGTTCCCGTAGATCCACGCGTCGAAGAAGCCTTGCAGGTTCTGGTGCGCGAACCGCTCGGTGAAGCGCTGGAACTCCTGCATGCTCGCGTTTCCGTCGCGGTGTGCCGAGGGCCAGCTCTTCAGCACCCGGTCGAAGGCCTGCTGGCCGATGGTGTTCCGCAGCGCGTGCAGCATGAGCGGGCCCTTCGAGTACACGTACGTGAACTCGTTGCCCGGCCCCATGTCGTACAGCTTGCCCGCCCAGAACGCCGGCGTCGCGCCCTTCACCGTGTTCAGGTAACGCGCCTTGAGGTCCTGGCCGTCCTTGGCCTCGGACCACAGCCACTGCGCGTACGAGGCGAAGCATTCGTTGAGGCAGACGTCCTTCCAGTGCTTCACCGCGACCGAGTCGCCGTACCACTGGTGGGCGTTCTCGTGCACGATCGTCTGGACGTTGCCCGCCCGGCCCGAGTAGATCGGCCTGCTCAGCGTCTCCAGCGAGAACCCGATCGGTTCGGCGAGGAAGATCCCGCCCGCCGCGTCCACCGGGTACGGCCCGAACTTCGACTCCAGGAAGTCGAGGATCTCCGGGAGCTTGGCCTCGGCCTGCTTGGTGGAATCCGGCGTGCCCGGCGCGTACGAGCTGACGATCGGCGTTCCGTCGGCACGCTTCGAGCGTTCGAAGGTCCACTTGTCGATCGCGACTGTCGTCATGTACGGCACGACGGGGGTTTCCTCCGCCCAGACGTGCGTGGTGCCCTTCGGCGTCTTGTGGGTTCCGCGCTCGCGTCCGTTGGAGATCACGCCCCATTCGTCGGGCACGGTGATCGCCAGGTGGAAGGTGGCCTTGTCCAGCGGGGTGTCGTTGACCGGGTACCAGGTCGACGCCGACTTCGGCTCACCGGCGGCGAACGCGCCGCCCGATTTGCCGAACTGCCAGCCGTTGGGCCCCAGTTTCGGATCGTTGATCGCGGCCGGAACGCCGTGGTAGGCGATCTTGACGCCGAACGGCTGGCCGCGGTGAAGCGCTTTCGCCGGGGTGATCACGAGCTCGTGCTCCCCGGTGCGCGCGAACTTCGCCGCGCGGCCGTTGACCTCGACCGAGTCGACGGTGAGGCCCTGCAGGTCCAGGTTGAACGAGCTGAGCGACTGCGTCGCCCGCGCCGAGATGTCCTGGACGCCGGTGAGCTGACGCGTCGGCGGGTCGTAGCTGACCTTGAGGTTGTAGTCGGCGACGTCGTAGCCGCCGTTGCCGTCCTGTGGGTAGTAACTGTCCCCCGCTCCGTCGCTGCCCGGCGTCGGCTGCCCCCAGCCGTCCTCGCCCGCGGCCGCGACCCCGCTGCTCAGGGTGATTCCGGCTAGCACGGCCGCTACGGCCACAACCGGTTTACGCCAGTGGTGCTGACCCCTCATCGAAGCTCCCGTCGGTCTACTTGGACACGAACTCGCTGCAACGTATCTGCCGACCCGCATGATTCACTGGTGGCGGCCCGTTTTGTCCGGAAAATTCACACCTACGTCGGGCCATTCGGACACCCTTCCGGGACGTCCGGGCATGGTGGCCCGCACGGTTCTGGAAAGCTGGAGGCATGCGCGTGGCGCTGCTGGGCCCATTGCGGGCGGTGCAGGACGACGGTACCCCGATCGAGATCGGCGGCGCCCGGCTCCGCACGCTCTTGGCGCGGCTGGCCCTCGACCCCGGGCGCCCGGTCTCCGCCGAGGCGCTGATCGACGGTCTGTGGGGTGACACGCCGCCCGCCGACGCGGCCAACGCGCTCCAGTCGCTGGTGTCCCGGCTGCGCAAGGCGCTGGGCGCCGGGAGCGTCGAATCCGGCGCCGCCGGATACCGGCTGGCGCTCCAGCCGGACGACGTCGACGTGTCCCGTTTCGAGCGGCTCGCCGCCGACGGCCGTCGTGAACTCACCGCGGGCCGGGAAACGCGGGCGGCGGAGCTGCTGGCCGACGCGATGGAGTCGTGGCGGGGCACCGCGCTTGCCGATGTGCTGGACGCGCCCTTCGCGGGTGCGCCCGCGGCGCGGCTCGAAGAACTGCGGATCGAGGCGGCCGAGGATCTCTACGACGCGCGGATCCGCGTGGGACAGCACGCCGAGGTACTCGCCGACCTCACCGCGCTCGCCGGCGAACATCCGCTGCGGGAGCGACTGGCCGGTCTGCGCGTCCGGGCGCTGTGCGCGGCGGGCAGGCAGTCCGACGCGCTGGCCGTGTACGCGGCCATCCGGGAAACGCTCGCCGATCAGCTCGGCGTCGATCCGTCCGCCGAACTGCAGGAGATCCACCTCGCCGCGTTACGGGGCGAGTTCGCTCCGCTCGCGCCGGTCACCGATCGGCTCCCGACCCGGCTGAACAGCTTCGTCGGCAGGGACGACGAACTGAAACTGCTCGCCGAACTGCTCGACGGGGCCCGGCTGGTGACCCTGGCCGGCCCGGGTGGCGCCGGAAAGACCCGGCTCGCCATCGAAGCCGCGTCGCGGCATCCCGCCCAGCCCCGGGGCCGGGTGTGGTTCGTGCCGCTGGCCGGCGTCCGCGATCCGCAGGACGTCCTCGGCGCGCTGGTGAACGCGTTGGAAGTCCGCGATCTGCGCAGTCACGAGGCCGACATCCGGCGCAGAACGGTCGAGACGTCGATGGAGCACGTCGTCGACATCCTCGGCGGTGCGGAATCGCTGCTGGTGCTCGACAACTGCGAGCACGTCATCGACGCCGCCGCGCGGCTGGTGGACGCGCTGCTCACCAGGGTGCCGTCGGTACGGGTGATCGCGACCAGCCGGGAGCCGCTCGCGATCACCGGCGAGGTGCTGTGCCCGCTCGGTCCGCTGCCGGTACCAGGAGAACAGGCCTCCGTCGAGGAAGCGGGCGAGCTGGGCGCGATGCGGTTGTTCCTGGACCGGGCCGTCGCGGTGCGGCCGGACTTCGTGCTCAACGCGTCCACTGTGGACGATGTCGCGCGGATCTGCCGCAGTCTCGACGGGATGCCGCTCGCGCTCGAACTGGCCGCGGCGCGGTTGCGGTCGATGACCGTCGCGCAGATCGCCCGCCGGCTCGACGATCGCTTCCGGCTGCTCACCTCGGGAAGCCGCACGGCGCTGCCACGTCAGCGGACCCTGCGCGCGGTGGTCGAGTGGAGCTGGGATCTGCTCACCGACGCCGAGCTGATGCTGGCCAGACGCCTGTCGGTGTTCGCCACCGGTGCCTGCGTCGAGGCGATCGAGGTCGTCTGCGCCGACGACGCGCTCGCCGAGGCGGACATCTTCTACGTCCTCGGCTCGCTCGTCGAGAAGTCCATTGTGGATGCCGTGGAGGACAGCAGGGGCGAGCAGCGGTACCGGATGCTCGAAACGATCCGGGTGTACGCCCGTGAGCGACTGTCCGAAGCGGACGAAGAAGGCATGGTGCGGGCCAGGATGTTCGGCTACTACGTCGAACTCGTGGAACGGCTGGAGCCGAAGCTGCGTTCCCGGGAACAGCTCGACACCATCGCTCGCTACGAGGACGAGAACGCCAACATGCTCGCCGCGCTGCGCTCGGCGATTGAATTGTCCGAAGTGGACACAGCGTCGCGGCTGCTCGGCGGGATATTCTGGTACATGTCAACCCTCGGCCAGGGGGAACTGGCGAAAAGCCTGGTCGGGCAGGTGCTCGAGTTCGGTGACCGGTTGCGTCCCGACTTCCGCGCGGCCATGCGCATGATCGGTGCGATGATGCAGATGCCGTCGGAGATGCCCTCGGCCGAGCGGGTGCGGGAGCTGGTGGAGGACTGCCTGGACTCGCACGCGATCGAGCGGTTCCCCGCCTTCGCCCTGGCGATGCCGATGCTGGCCTTTCTCAATGGCGACAAGGTAGTGGCGCAACGGGAGATCGAACGGGCCAAGGGCTTGCCCGACCCGTGGGCGCGCGCGGCGGCGTGCTGGGCCGAGAGTTTCGTGCTGATCGACTCCGGGGAGCTGGACGCCGCCGACGCCACCCTCGAACGCGCCCTCACCGGGTTCAAGGAGGTCGGGGACCGCTGGGGAACGGCGATGGCTCGCAGTTTCCAGGCGCTCAACCTTTCCCAGCGGGGGAACAGCGCGGAGGCGATAGCGTCCTATCAGGAAGGTCTTCGCCTCGCGCTCGAACTGAAGTCGCCGGACGACATCGCGCAGCAGTGGTGGCGGCTGATCCTCGAACACGTAAGGGCGTGTGACCTCGTCGCGGCGGAACGGGAAATCGAAGCCGCGCGGCGGTACGCGGCGGGGGCGGGGAACCGCCAGCTGGACGTCATCACCATGCTCGGTGAACTGGAAATACTGGTGCAGCGAGG
Source organism: Amycolatopsis sp. NPDC059027 (assembly GCF_042739735.1). Lineage (NCBI taxonomy): Bacteria > Bacillati > Actinomycetota > Actinomycetes > Pseudonocardiales > Pseudonocardiaceae > Amycolatopsis > Amycolatopsis sp. NPDC059027. Next base: position 58,731 of record NZ_JBHYIK010000032.1, read on the forward strand.
CGAATACGCGACCGCGCGGGAGGAGATCCCCGCGATCAGGGAGCGGTCGGAAGTGCTCGCGATCCCGCGCGAGATCCTGCAGGAATGGACCGGGACCATCACGGCCCGCCTCGACATCGCGGACGGACGGCTCGACGAGGCGGAAAGCTGGGCCTTGGCCGCGATGCGGAAGAGCGGTGGCCGCCCGGACTTCCCGGATCTGGCGGCGTCGGCCGATCTGCTGGCCGTGATCCGCCTGCGGCAGGGACAGCCGGAGGAAGCGGCGACCGTGCTCGGCCTCGCCGCGCGGCTCCGTGGCACTTTCGACCACGGCGATCCGGAAACACGTCGGCTCGTCGGTTTGCTTCGCGAGGAGCTTTCCGAATCGCGCTACGAAGAACTCATCGAAGAGGCGCGGAGTGTGTCCAAAAAGGACGCCTTCGAGCGACTGCTGGCGCCGGCGGAGCGCCGCGAGTAGGACATCGTCCCACTCGCGGCGCCACCCCCTTTTCTTCCCCTTATTCAGACCCGCTTGCGATAGGCCCACGTCGCGAGCGGGAAGAACACCAGCACGGCTCCGGCCATCCAGGCCAGTGAACCGGCGAGTGAACTGCCCATCGGTGCGCCGGTCAACAGCCCGCGCAGGACGTTCGTCAGCTGGCTCACCGGGCTGATGTCCGCCCAGGCCTGGAGCCAGCCCGGCATCGTCGAGGTGTTGGCGACGAACACGTTGCTGCCGAAGGTCAGCGGCATGATGAAGATGAACATCACACCGGTCACCGCGCCGCTGCTGCGCATCGCCATCCCGACGAACACCGAGAGCCAGCAGAAGCACAGCCCGAACGCGAGCACCAGCAGGATGCCCAGCACGAACTCCGCCGGACCGGTGGTGACCCGGAAGCCCATGACCGTGGCCACGACCATCAGCACCGCGAGGCACACGAGGTACCGCACGATGTCCGCGAGTACCGCGCCGATCAGCGGCGCCGAACGGGCGATCGGCATACTGCGGAACCGGTCGAACACACCCTTGGTGATGTCGGTGTTCATCTGCGTGCCGATGGTCATGCTGGCCTGCAGGATGTTCATCACCATGACGCCCGGCACGAGCGTCTGGAGGTAGTTTTCGGGGTTGCCGCCCAGTGCACCGCCGAACAGGTAGGTGAACATCACCAGGAAGACGATCGGCATCAGCGTCACGTCGAGCAGCTGTTCCGGGTTCTTCCGGATCTTCAGGATTCCGCGCCAGGCAAGGGAAAGCGCGTGTTGCAGCCCTCTGCCGACGCTGACGTGTGCCGGCGGGATCCCGGCGTTCGCGGTGAGCGTGGTCATGCCAGGCTCCCTTCCAGTTTCTTGTCCTCAGTGGACTCATCGGCCGCGTGCCCGGTCAGTGCCAGGAACACCTCGTCGAGGCTGGGCAGCCGCAGTGCCAGCTCGTCCGCGGTGATCCCGGCCTCGTCCAGCTTGCGGACCAAAGTGGACAGCAGGACCGGGTCGGACACCGGCGCGGTGAGCAGCCCGGTGTCGTCGTTCCGATGCGGACGGACGCCGGTCAGCTCGCCAAGGATGCGCTGCACCGAGTCCAGATCGGTGAGCGAGGTGGGGCGCACCTGGAGCGTCTGCCCGCCGACGCGGCGCTTGAGCTCGTCCGCGCGGCCGTTGGCGACGACGTGCCCGTGGTCGAACACGGTGATCGTGTCGGCCAGCTGATCGGCCTCCTCCAGGTACTGCGTGGTGAGCAGCACCGTCGCGCCCTCACCGACGAGCTGGCGGACGACCTGCCACACCTCGTTGCGGACGTGCGGGTCCAGTCCGGTGGTCGGTTCGTCGAGGTAGATCACCTCGGGCCCGCCGACGAGGCTCGCCGCCAGGTCCAGCCGCCGCCGCATTCCGCCGGAGTAGGTCTTGATCGGCCGCTTCGCCGCGTCGGTCAGCTCGAACCGCTCCAGCAGTTCCTCGGCACGGGTTCGGGCGTTCGCGCGGGACAGGTTGAGCAGCCTGCCGATGAGCATCAGGTTCTCGGTGCCGCTCAGGTCCTCGTCGACCGAGGCGTACTGCCCGGTCAGCCCGATCATCGAGCGGACCCGCACCGGATCCTTCACCACGTCGTAGCCCGCGACGGTCGCGTGGCCCGCGTCCGGCTTGAGCAGTGTCGCCAGGATGCGGACCGCCGTCGTCTTCCCCGCGCCGTTCGGCCCGAGCACCCCGACCACCTTGCCGAACGGAACCTCGAGGTCCACCCCGTCCAGCGCCTTCGTCTCCCCGAAGTGTTTGACCAGGCCTTCGGCCCGGATCGCGTGCGACATCACGTCTCCCTTCGCTGTCGCTTGCGACCAGAGTGGACCGACGCGCTGGCAGGCCGCGCACAGCGCGCTGTCAGGCGGGGGCCGTCCCTGCCAGGGCGTGTGCGGAGGTGTCAGCGGTGCGTGTCGTGTGGAGGTCTTGTGGAGGTCCGTCCTGCGTCCGCCGGTGCCGGACCGGGGATCGGCATACTCGGCCGCATGGTGGTTGAAGGGGAAGTCAGGGCGCGGCGCGGATGGGTGACCTTTCTGCTGGCGCTCGTGGTGCTGGCGCTGGTCTGCGTCGCCGCCCTGCGGCTCTTGGGCTTCGACGGCAACTGGTACACGCTCGCCCCGCTGTCGCTCACGCCGTACGTCGCGCCGCTCGCGGTGCTGGTGGCGGTGCTCGCGCTGGTGCTCCGCCGCTGGACGCTCGGGGTGCTCGCGCTGGTGGTGGCTGGTGCGGTGGCGGTGCTGGTGGTGCCGCGGTTCTCCGTCGTCGATCAGCGCGCCGTGCAGGGCCGGACACTGCGCGTGCTCGCCTCGAATCTGTACGTCGGCTCGGCCGATCCACGGGAGATCGTCGACCTGGTCCGGTCGAACCAGGTCGACGTGCTCAACCTCGTCGAGCTGACCCCGGACGCGCTCCGGCGGCTGGACCAGGCCGGGCTGTTCACCCTGCTGCCGTATCGCGTGGTGCACACGGACCCCGGTGTCGAGGGCTCGGGGATCGTGTCGCGCTTTCCGTTGACCGAGACGCAGCTGACCGGGGAATCGGCCGCCAAACAGCCGGGCGCGCGTGCCGATCTCGGCGACGGTGTCGTGATCGAGCTGGTCGCGGTCCACCCGATCTCCCCGGACGTCGACTCGCGGCGCTGGGAACAGGAGATGAAGGATCTGTCGGCGGCCGAGGGGGAGCACGGCATCCGGATCCTTGCCGGGGACTTCAACGCGACGCTGGATCACGCCGGCTTCCGGACGGTGCTGGCCAGGGGCTACCTCGACGCGGCACAGCAGCGCGGCAAGTCGCTCACGCCGACCTGGCACACCGCGGCGCCGCTCGTCGCGCTCGACCACGTCGTGGTGGATCGGCGGGCCGCGGTGCGGGACTTCCGGGTGTTCAAGGTGCCGGGCAGCGATCACCGCGCCGTCTACGCCGAAATCCAGCTCCCGTGACAGGCGAGCTGAAGGGGACTTTCGTCGCATGCGATGCGAGGAAAGTCCCCTTCAGCTCAGCAGGTCGTCGAGGGCGGTGAGGGTTTCCAGCGCGCCGGCGGCGATCGACACGCCCCGGTCGTGCCGGATCTCGGGCTCGCGGGGATTGATCCGGATCAGCGCGCCGCTCGCCGCGCTCGCCAGCTCGGCGTAGCGGCGCACGGTCGGCACGGCCTGCCCGGCGCCCAGCTCGACGACCGCGACGTCGCGGTGGGCGCGTCGCCACGCGGTCAGTTCCGCCAGCTGGGCCTCGCTGCGGGCGGGCTGCCACGAGAAGTCGCCGAACATCAGGATGTTGGGCCGGGCGAGCCCACCGCAGCGCAGGCAGCGCGGCAGCGGCGGGCGGGCACGCATGGTGCCGGCGTCGACGTCGACCTCGGCGGTGTCGGCCGCCCAGATCTCGTCGGTGCAGCCGTCCAGGCACTGCAGATGGTGGATCGACCCGTGTGCCTCCGCCACCATGCCGAACCCCGCGCGCTGAAACTGTCCGTCCACATTGGACGTGAACACCCGGATGCCGCCGGGGAGCCGGGAACCCCAGGCCCGCAGCAGCCGGAAGCCCGGGTGCGGTGCCGTCCGCCGGTACAGATCGAGCCGGTGACCGTAGAAACCCCAGGCCAGCTCGGGATCGCCGGCGAAGTGGCGCGGGTCGGCCAGCTCCTCGAACCGCAGCCCCAGCCGGGAGTAGGGCGGATAGGCGCGCCAGAATCCTTCGCCGCCGCGGAAGTCCGGCAGGCCGGAGTCCACGCCCATCCCGGCGCCGGCGCAGACGAGCAGCGCACCGGCACCGGCGATCAGTTCGGCGGCTCTGCCGAGGTCACTCACCCGGCTTACTGGCCGTGACGACCTCGAATTCCAGCAGGCTCGCCCCGGAGGCGACCGGCTTGGCGCGCTCGCCGGCGTGCGCCTCGCGCGCGGGCCCGGCGGCCCAGGCCTGGTAGTGCTCCTCGGTCTCCCACTTCGTGTAGACGAAGTAGCGGCTTTCCCCGTTGACCGGGCGGAGCAGCTCGAACCCGAGGAAGCCGGGCTGGTCGTCGACCGAGTGCAGCCGCGCGGCGAAGCGTTTCTCCAGTTCAGGGCCCGCGCCCTCGGGGACCTCGATGGCGTTGATCTTCACGACAGTCATGTCCCCAGCGTACTGATCTCCGGCCCGAAAACGGTTTGGCGGACGTCACAGCCGATGGGGCCGGAGCCCGCTTTGGTGGTGCCGTGAAGGCCTCCTTGCCGGCGCTCAGGGCAGTGAAGGAGGCCTTCACGGTATTCGGTGGGCCGGTGGGGGTTTGTGCGGTGGTCTCGGGTGTCGCGAACGCTCCGTTCGAGACGTTGATCGTCGGCAACGACGCGTTCGCGACGTCGGGGGAGGCTGTCGGCGTGGCGGATAGAGTCCGAGGGACGCCCTTGTCGCATCCCTGGCCAGCGCACTGAAAGCGCCTCCGGCACATCTCCCCGCCCCGGAACCCTTAGTGAGAAAACCTCATCAGGGGCGTTGCTCGCCGACGAAGCGGCTTGATCACCCTTTTCGTGCCATGCTGGGGTAATGGGGAGTGCTGACGGATACGGGGACAGTGCCGCCTTGGCGGCGGATCTGCACCGGATCATCCGCGCGACCGCCGATTCGGTGGGCGCGAGCGGGGAGGGCAACGAACTCGTCGACAAGGTGGCCGGGCATCTCGGCGTGACGCTGCCGAAGGTCACCGTGGTCGGGCAGGCGTGGGAAGCCTGGGAGCACGCGAACGTCCAGCGCGGTGTCGACGCGTACCTCGCCGAGCGCGGGACGACGCCGGACTGGTTCGGGATCGCCGGCACCCACCGCGGGCACGAGGAACTCGTCGGCATGCTGGTGGCCGCCGGGAAACAGGGCCTCTACGAACTCGGCGCCGTCGACTTCACCACCGTCGCGATCGGGCCGGACGAGGTCACCGAGGTCGTCCAGCTCGGTCTCGCCGCGACCACCGCGCCCGGCGGCGAACCGGTCGTCCTCGGCGTCCGCGGCGCGAACCTGCAGTACGGCCAGCAGCAGTGCCGGCTGGAGGTGCTCGCGGCCGACCGCGCCATCGCCACCGCCGTCCGCGACCGGATCGAACAGCTGATGGCCGAGCACGACGTGCTGCGCGGCCAGGTGCTCGCGTTCGGGATCAGCGAAAACCGCGGCAACGAACTGCTCACGTTCCTGCCGCGGCCGGAGCTGGCAGGGGAGGACGTCGTGCTGCCCGACGGCGTGCTCGACTCGATCGAGCGGCACATCGTCGGCATCGCCGAGCACGGCGACCGGCTGCTCGCGGCGGGCCAGCACCTCAAGCGCGGTCTCCTGCTGCACGGCCCGCCGGGCACCGGTAAGACGCACACCGTGCGCTACCTGATGGGCAGGCTCCCGGGGAACACGGTGGTGGTGCTGACCGGCGTCGCGATGCGGTTCATCGCGAGCGCGGCGAGCCTGGCGCGGCGCCTGCAGCCGAGCATCGTGGTGCTGGAGGACGTCGACCTCATCGCGCAGGACCGCGGCCACACGCCGATGGGGAACCCGCTGCTGTTCAGCCTGCTCGACGCGATGGACGGCATCGGCCGCGACGCCGACGTCACCTTCCTGCTCACCACGAACCGCGCCGGCGAGTTGGAGCGCGCGCTGGCCGACCGGCCGGGCCGGGTCGACCTGGCCGTCGAGATCCCGCTTCCCGACGCGGCGGGGCGGGAGGCACTGCTGCGGCTCTACGGCCGCGGGCTGAAACTGACCGCGGACCTGGAACCGATCGTCGAGGGCACCGAAGGTGTCACGGCCTCGTTCGTCAAGGAACTGCTGCGCCGGGCGTCCCTGCGGGCGATCACCGAACGCCCGGCGGACGGCGAGATCGTGGTCGGCGACGCCGAGCTGACCGGGGCGCTGGCCGAGATGAACGACGCGCGCGGCGCGCTGACGCGTTCCCTGCTGGGCAGCCGGGACTCGTAGCCCGGGCCGCAGCTCATGTCCACAGAGGACATTCGTGCTGGCGAGGCCGCCTGTTACGTCGCGTTCGCCCGGATTGCTCGTTCGCCGACCTGCTGCCGCGCGTCGTCACGTCACACACCACAAAGGTTCCCCTCGCGGTCTCTGGCGCCCCCACCCTGCTGAAGGGTGCTTTCAGTGCGTTAGCCGTGGGGTTTTTGGGGGGGGGGGGGGGGGCAGCGGGAGGAGGCACGCGGCCGGCCCACACACCC
>NZ_JBHYIK010000032.1:65405-75413 GCF_042739735.1 Amycolatopsis sp. NPDC059027
GGCGCCTTCAGTGCATCCGATGCACCGAAGGCGCCCTTCAGCACACCCGCCCCTCGTTCGAAGCGCCTCACCTGCTCAGCCCTTCAGGGAGCCGGGGTAGAGGTTCTCGTCGGCGGGTTTCTTCGTGCCGCGGAACCAGTCGTCGAAGAAGGCGCGTAGATCCTGCCCGGATGCCTTGCCGACCAGCGCCTCGAACTCCGCCCACGACGCGTTGGCGTGCCGATGCGCGTCCGGCCATTCGCGCAGCACGCGGTTGAAGGCGTCGTCGCCGATCTTGCGGCGCAGCGCGTGGACGGCCAGGATCCCCTTGCCGTAGACGCCCTGGAACTCGTGCCCGCTGCCCATGTCGACCAGTTTCGACGTCCAGAAATCCGTGCTGTTCCCGAAGATCTCCACCGCCGTGCGGTAGCGCTCGTCGAGGTTCTGGTTGTCCTTGGCCTCGGCCCACAGCCACTGCGCGTACGACGCGACGCATTCGTTGAGGCAGATGTCCGACCACGAGTTCAGGGACACCGAATCGCCGAACCACTGGTGGGCGGTCTCGTGCACGACGGTCAGCAGCTCGGCCCATTTCGCGTAGGTCGGCCTGCCCTGGGTTTCCAGCGAGAAGTGGATGTCCTCGTTGAGGAAGATGCCGCCCGCGGCGCTCTGCGGGTAGGGCCCGAACTTGCCTGCCAGGAACGCGATGATCTCCGGCAGCCGGATCGACGGTTCGCCGTGGCCGCCCGATTCGGGCGCGTAGGCGTTGACGATCGGCGTGCCGTCGGGCAGCGCCATCCGGTCGACGGTGAACTTCCCGATCGCGATCGTGGTCAGGTAGCTCGCGATCGGGTTCGGCTCCGCCCAGGACGTCGTCGTCTTCCCGCCCGCCGAGCTGCTGCCCTGTTCGCGGCCGTTCGAGATCACCGTCCAGCCGTCCGGAACGTGTGCGGTGACCGAAAAGGTCGCCTTGTCGCGGGGGGTTTCGTTGACGGGGTACCAGAACGCGGCCGAGTGCGGCTCGCCCACCATGTACGCGCCGCCGTCCTTCGAGCGCTGCCAGCCGTTCTCGCTCCCGCCGCCGTGCGGCGTCGCGGACGGATCGCCGCCGTAGCGCACCCGCACGCGGAACGTGCTGCCCGAGCGCAGCGGCTCGGCGGGCGTGACGACCAGCTTGACGCCCTTTTCCCTGGTGAACGTCGCCGGTTTGCCCTCGACGTCCACGCCTCGGACGTCCAAGCCGCGCAGGTCGAGCGAGAAGCGGTTCAGGTCCTGGGTCGCCTTCGCGGTGACCGTGGTGTCGCCGTCGAGCTTGCCGTTCGCCGGGTCGTAGCCGACGTCGACGTGGTAGTCGAGCGCGTCGTAGCCGCCGTTGCCGTCGTCGGGGTAGTACGGATCGCCCGCGGTGGCCGCACCCGGAACCGGGTGCAGCGGCGGTGGCGGCGTGGGATGGCTGTCCGCGGCGGTACAGCCCGCGGCCAGCATCACCACACAGCCGGCGAGAAGGGCGATTCCGCGGCGGCGCATAGGAGCCACCTTAGGGTGGTGGTTCCCGGTCGGCCGGTCACGTTCGGCCGACCGGGTACCGTCGGCGGCGATGATCAGGACGGGAGGCGGGATGCTCGTCGACTTCGGCGGAGCGGGCGACGTGCCCGTTGTCCTGCTGCACGGCCTGATGGGCCGGGCGCGGACGTGGTGGCGTGTCGCGCAATGGCTCAAGCCATACGGGCGGGTGTACGGACTTGACGCGCGCGGGCACGGCCGCGCGGCACGCACCGGGCCGTGGACCACCGAGCGGTTCGCCGAGGACGTCGCCGGCGCGGTGCGCTCGCTCGGCGGCGAACCGGCCGTGCTGATCGGACACTCCATGGGCGGGCTGCACGCCTGGGCCACCGCGGCGAAATATCCGGAACTGGTGCGCGCGGTGGTGTCCGAGGACTTCGCGCCGGATCAGCGCGGCCGCACCGTCGAGACCTGGCGCGGGTACTTCGAAACCTGGCCGACGCCGTTCGAATCACTCGCCCACGTGCGGGACTTCTTCGGCGAGGTCGGGGACTACTTCGTCGAATGCGTCGAGGAACGCGAAGACGGCTACCACCTCATCGCCGACATGGAGACCCTGTACGAGATCGCCGCCGAATGGGGCCGCCGCGACTACTGGTCCATTGTGGACGCCGTCCGCTGCCCGCTGCTGGTGCTCGAAGGCGAGCGCACGGCGATGCCCGCCGGGCAGCAGGCCGAGGTCGCCGCGCGCGTTCCCGGCGCTCGTCACCTGGTCGTCCCGGACTCCGGCCACATCGTCCACGACGAGGCCCCGGAGACCTACCGGGGTGCCGTCGAAGCCTTCCTCGCCGGAGTCCTCAACCGCTGAGTTCGGCGCGCAGCACGCCCGCCGACTGTCCGGACGGGACCAGCAGTGGCCAGACGTCGGAGCCGAGGAAGCCGGTCTCGTCGGTCGCCGACGTCGCGGTGCAGGTGTCCCGCGAGAGCCCGTGCCGCGCCGCGAACGCCGCGACACCGTCCTTAGTGGACGCGCCGAACACCCCATCGGCGGGGACGTCGACGCCCTTGGCTCGCAGCAACCGCTGGGCGCGGAGGACGTTTCGCCCGGAATCACCCGGTTTGAGCAGTGGCCACGGGGTTTCCTCACGCACTGCCACACCGAGGATCTTGCCGACGGCGTCGCGTAGTTCCGGCAGCCGGTTGTAGAGCACCGTGCCGGGGCACTCGGTCGAGTTGAAATCCCGGTGGCCCTTGATCATGGCCGGGGCGATGCCGTACTGGTGCGCGATGTAGGCGACCAGGTTCACCAGCGAGTTCCACAGCGCGGGCGGGACGTCTTCCTTGCTGTAGAGCCCCTCGTTCTCGATGCCGAGACACTCGCTGTTGTGGTCGGCGACGTTCGCGCCCTGGACGTGCTGCCTGCCGCCGCGCAGGATTTCGAGGCTTCTGTGCCTGCCCTCGGTGACGAACCCGCCTCGGCTGTTCGTGAACTGCTGCCCGGTGTCGATCCAGCCCCGGGTGTCCATGTGGAAGTTCTGGATGTCGCGTGAGATCTGGAGGGCGTGCTCCAGCGACGTGTCCGTGTTGTTGCCAGGATCGACCGTGTGGTGCACGACGATGTACGTCGGCTTGTGGTTCTCCACGGTGATCGCGCCGGACGCCGGACGCGCGCCCCAGTCCGACGTGCCGTAGATCCGCGGGGTCGGCACACTGGCCGAGGCTCTCCCGGCCCCGGCCAGTCCGAGCGCCCCCACGGCGGTGACCGTCAGGCTCCCTTTGAAGAAGGAACGACGGCCCATACCCGACTCGGTCATGGATAGACCTCCCTCGCCGAAACGCGTTCAGCAGAAGCTAGCCCGCCCATGCGTCAGGGGCAATTGTTCACCGACTTTCGTCGTAGTGCGTCAGTGTTCGCCGGGTAGTGCGAAAAGCCCGTCCTGGGTCTGCTCCATCAGGCCGTCCACGAGCAGCGAATCCAGACAGCGGTCGCGCTGGCCCGCGTCGTGCCAGACGATGTCCAGCCTGGCCTTTTCGACCGGCCCCTCGGTGCCGCGCAGGACGTCGAGCAGCAGGCCGCGCACCTGCCGGTCGGTGCCGGCGAACTTCTGCACCGGCTTGGCGGGCCCGGCGTAGGCGGGCTTTCCCGCGTGCTGCCACGCGCATTCGGCGTGCACCGGGCAGTCCGCGCAGCGCGGGGAACGCGCGGTGCAGATCAACGCGCCGAGCTCCATCAACGCCGCCGAGAACTTCGCCGCGGGCGCGTCCTCGTCGGGCAGCAACGCCTCGACGTCGGCCATGTCGCGGGTGTTCGAGGCCGGTCCGGCGTCCCCGGCGCCGTGCACCGCCCGCGCCACCACGCGCCGGACGTTCGTGTCGACGACCGGGGCGCGTTTGCCGTAAGCGAACGCCGCCACCGCGCGTGCGGTGTAGGCCCCGATGCCCGGCAGCGCGAGCAGGGTGTCCACATCGGACGGTACGACGTCGCCGTGCTCGGCCGCGATGACCCCGGCGGCCTCGTGCAGCCGCAGCGCGCGGCGCGGGTACCCGAGCTTGCCCCAGGCCCGCACGACCTCGCCCTGCGACTCCGCGGCCAGCGCCGAGGGCACCGGCCAGCGTGTCATCCACTCCAGCCAGATCGGCTGGACGCGGGAAACCGGCGTCTGCTGCAGCATGATTTCGCTGACCAGCACGCCCCAAGCGGAACAGTCCGGCTCGCGCCAGGGCAGCTCGCGACCGTGTGCGGAGAACCAGTCGAGCAGGATTTCGGCGTCTACGGGCACCTGCAGGAGCTTAGTTACTGCTGCGCGACCTCGGTCAGGTTCCCGGTCTTGACGTCGTAGACGAAGCCGCGCACGTTGTCGCGGTGCGGCAGGAAGTCGCTGCGCCGGACCCGCTCCACCGAGCGCCGGACACTGTCCTCCACCGCGCGGAACGCCTCGACCGACCACGTCGGCCGCAGGCCGCTCGCCTCTTCGAGCTCGTCCTTGAAGTCGTCCTCGGTCACCATCGACAGCCCGCACTCGGTGTGCTGGACGATCAGGACCTCGCGGGTGCCGAGCTTGCGCTGGCTCAGCGCGAGCGAGCGGATCATGTCGTCGGTGACGACGCCGCCCGCGTTGCGCAGCACGTGCGATTCGCCCTGGATCAGCCCGAAGATCTCGAACACCCGGATACGGGCGTCCATGCAGGTGAGGATCGCGATGTTCAGCGACGGCCGGGGCGAGGAACGGTCACCGGGGACGACATTGCCCAGCTCTTCGTTCCGCTTGAGCAGAATGTCGATGGAGGTCATCGAGGCCTCCTTCGGCCTTTGAAGGGTCCCCGCAGCGCGGGCGGTCCCTCACATTGGAACCGCCCGGCACCCCTCACGGCAATGTTTTCGGTCGCACGTCACGAGGCCGAAACGTGCTCAGCCGCCGAACCAGGGCTCCTCGACCGTGCGTGGCGGCGCCGACGTCCGGCCGACCCGCAGCTCGGTGGGCAGCGTGATGACCTTCGGCCCGACCCGCTCGGCCGACCCGAGCAGCAGCCGTCCTGCCACCTTGCCCTTCTCCAGCACCGGCTGGTGGACCGTGGTCAGCCCGGCGCGTTCCGCCTCGGCGATCCCGTCGAAGCCGGTCACCGTCAGGTCCTGCGGTACCCGCAGGCCCCGGCGTTCGGCCTCGGCCAGCGCGCCGAGCGCGAGGATGTCCGAGGTGCAGATCACCGCGGTGATCTGCGGGTACGCGTCGAGCAGCTGCCGCGCGGCCGACGCGCCGTCGTCCACGGTGTGGTCGAACCGCTCGACCACCGGCACGCCCGCCCAGTCGACACCCGCCGCGGAGAACGCTGTTGCGAGCGCTTCCAGCCGGGTGCGCTGGACGTGGAAGTGCGCGCTGCTCTGCCGTTCCGCGTTGACGAAGTCGTCGTTGCGCTCGCGGGCCAGCCGCATGCACACGACCCCGACCTGGCGGTGCCCGAGCGAGACGAGGTGCTCGGCGATCGCGGTCACCGCTGCCGCGTCGTCCGGGCCGACCCTGTCGACGCCCTCGACCCGCGGCTGGTCGATGATCACCGTCGGCACCGGGCGCTCCAGCACCGCGCCGAGGTGCGGATCGTCGTCGGGTACCGAGTAGACGACGAACCCGTCGACGCCCGCGCGATGCACGGCGGCGACGTCCTCACGGCCGGGGCTCGCGGGGACGAGATGCAGCCCGACCCCGGCGTCCTCGCACGCGAGCGCGAGCCCTTCGAGAACGCCGACGGCGGCGGGGTCACGGAAGGCGTAGGAGAGGTTCTCGGTCAGCAGGAGACCGACCGCGCCCGCCTTGCGGGTACGCAGCGAGCGGGCCACCGGGTCGGGACCCGGGTAGCCGAGCCGCCGGGCGGTCTCGAGCACACGGCGGCGGAGTTCCGGGGACAGTTGATCCGGTCGATTGTATGCATTCGACACGGTAGTCCTGGACACACCGAGTTCCGCCGCGAGCGACGCCAGCGTCGCCTGCCTCCTGGTGCGAATAGGACGGCCCATCAGCAAACCGTAACGGTTCAGATCGTTTTGCAGAAGCGACACCCCATGTGAGTCCTGTCGGCTGTTTTCCGCTACTCCGTGTGCTGGGCCACTCCGGACGAAGGACCCATGATCATTCGGATGGGGTAAAGTGAATCTGACAACGGTTTCCATTAGCTGTACGGCTCACCCCCGCAGGAGTTTTCGATGAGTTCCCGCCGCACCACGAGAGTGCTCGCCGCCGCCTCGGCGCTGACCGTGTTCGCCCTGGGCGCGGCAGCGTGCTCCAGCGGTGACAAGCCGGCGAGCCCGTCCGCCGCGTCCTCGGCCTCGGACAAGGTGAAGGTCGTCGCCTCGACCGACGTCTGGGGCAGCGTCGTCAGCGCCATCGGCGGCGACAAGGTCCAGGTCACCTCGATCATCCACGACCCGTCGGCCGACCCGCACTCCTACGAGACCACTGCCGACGACGCGCTCGCCGCGAAGAACGCGAAACTGACGCTGGCCAACGGCGGTGGGTACGACAAGTTCTTCGACAAGCTCGCCGGCCAGGCCGCCGGCGCCAAGAAGCTGGTCGCCTACGACATCGCCGCGACCGGCAACGAGAACGAGCACGTCTGGTACGACCTGCCGGGCGTCGGGAAGATCGCCGACCAGGTCGCGGCCGGCCTCGGCGAGATCCAGCCCGCCTCGAAGCAGACCTTCGACGACAACGCGAAGGCGTTCAAGGGCAAGATCGACGAGCTGGTCAAGAAGGCCGCGGAGATCGGCACCGCGCACCCGGACACCAAGGTCGTCGCGACCGAGCCGGTCGCGCGCTATCTGCTGCAGACCGCGAAGGTCACCGACGCGACCCCGGAGGAGTTCTCCAAGGCCGTCGAGAACGAGTCCGACGTGCCCGCCGCGGCGCTCGACCAGTTCCGCAAGCTGATCACCGGCAAGCAGGTGAAGGCGCTGGTCAACAACGTGCAGACGGAGACGCCGGTGACCAAGCAGGTGGTGACCGACGCGAAGGGTGCCGGCGTCGCGGTGGTCGATGTGGCCGAGACGCTTCCCGCCGGTGTGACCGACTACATTGGTTGGATGTCCAAGACTGTCGACACGCTGGCGGGAGCCGTGAAGTAACTGTGTCCGCGGTAGCCGGCAGTGTTCGTTCGGCGGTCCGTCCCGCGGTGAGCATCCGCGGGGCGGGGCTCGCCTTCGGGAACCGGACCCTCTGGTCCGGTCTCGACCTCGACGTCGAACCGGGCGAGTTCCTCGCCGTGCTGGGGCCCAACGGTTCCGGTAAGAGCAGCCTGCTCAAGGCGCTGCTCGGCGTGCAGGGCCTGTCCTCGGGCTCGGTCGAGATCGCGGGCGGCCGCCCCGGCGGGGCGAACCGGCACGTCGGCTACATCCCGCAGCAGCGGGCGATCGACGATTCGCTGACCCTGCGCGGCGTCGACCTCGTCGGCCTCGGTCTCGACGGACATCGCTGGGGCACCGGCCTGTTCGGCATCCGCGCCCGGCACGCGCGCGTGGCCGAGGCGGTCGAGGCCGTCGGCGCGCAGCGGTACGCCCGGCAGCCGGTCGGCAAGCTGTCCGGCGGCGAGCAGCAGCGGCTCCGGGTCGCGCAGGCGCTCGTCGGCGATCCCGAGGTCCTGCTCTGCGACGAGCCGCTGCTCTCGCTCGACCTGGCGCATCAGCGCGCGGTGAGCGAGCTGATCGACGCACGGCGTCGCACGGCGGGCACCGCGGTGCTGTTCGTGACGCACGAGATCAATCCCGTGCTGCGGTTCGTCGATCGCGTGCTGTACCTGGTCAACGGCCAGTTCCGGATCGGGAAGCCGGACGAGGTGATGAACTCCGAGACGCTGTCGGAGCTGTACGGCACGCGGATCGAGGTGCTCAAGGTCGGCGGGCAGATCCACATCGCGGGCGCGCAGAGCGCGTTGTGCGAGGACCAGCCGCACCACGACGAGCACGAGCGGGTGAGCTGAGCGTGGACAACCTGTTCGACTTCGAGAAGACCTGGCTGCTGATCACCGAGGTTCAGGGCGTCCAGACCGCGTTGCTGGCCGCGGCGGTTCTCGCCGTCGTGGCCGGGATCCTCGGCCCGCTGATCGTGATGCGGCGGATGTCGTTCGCCGTGCACGGCACTTCGGAGCTGGCGCTCACCGGTGGTGCCGCGGCGCTGCTGCTCGGCGTCGGCGTCGAGTACGGCGCGCTCGCCGGGGCGGTGGTCGCCGCGCTGCTGCTGGGCATCCTCGGCACCCGCGACGCCGACCGCGATTCGGTGATCGGCGTGATCCTGTCCTTCGGGCTGGGCATGGGCGTACTGCTGCTGTCGCTCTACAAAGGACGGTCGGCGAACAAGTTCGGCATCCTGACCGGGCAGATCATCACCATCGACTCGACGAACCTCACGATGTTCATCGTGGCCTCGGCCGCCATCCTGCTGGTGCTCGCGCTGATCTACCGGCCGCTGCTGTTCGCCAGCGTCGACCGGAACGTCGCCGTCGCGCGCGGGGTCCCGGTGTCGCTGCTGACCGTGCTGTTCTCGGTGCTGGTCGGCGTCGCGACGGCGCTGAGCGTCCAGGTCGTCGGCTCGCTGCTCGTCGTCGCGATGATGGTGACGCCCGCGGCCGCGGCCGTGCGGATCACCGCCAGCCCGTGGAAGGCGACGGTTCTCTCGATCGTCTTCGCGGAAGTGGCCGCGCTGGGCGGAATCGTGCTCTCGCTCGCACCGGGACTTCCCGTGAGCGCGTTCGTCACCGCGATCTCGTTCCTGATCTACGTGATCTGCCGGGTCGTCGCGTGGGCCCGCGACCGCCGTTCCGACGTGCGGGCGACGTCCGAGCCCGAGCCGGTGGGCGAGTTGCTCACCCGAGCATGAGCAGGACCTGCAGCTCACCGACGACGAAGCCGATGACGCCGCCGACCGCGATCAGTTTCCATTCGTCCTGGCGGAAAGCAGGCCGCAGCAAGCCCTCGAACTCGATCGGGGTGAGCGCGAGCATCCGCTGCTCGACCATCTTCGCGACGTCCATCGCCTCGGTGAGATAACCCTCGGCATGCCGCGCCGTCGAAGGCAGCTGGACGAGTGCCTTCTCGGCGGCGGCGTGCTTGATCTCCCGCAGCTGACGTCCGCCGACGGCCAGCGCCAGCATCGGCTTCGCGACGCTGGCGCGTTCGTCGATGGCGTGGGCGACCAGCCGTTCGACGAGCGCGACGAGCCGATCCGACTTCGGGCCGCGGAGGATCGCGTCGAGCAGGTTCGGCACGGTCAGGACCTCGTTCGCGATCAGCTCGCCGTACTGGCGCGCGACCTCGGCGCGACGGCGCTGGAACTTGCCCTGGAAGATCACGCGCCCGACACGCACCGGCTCGCGCGGGACGAAGATCAGCTTGATCGCGAGCCAGTCGGTGAACAGCCCGATGCAGCCGCCGAAGACCGGCAGCACCCACGGCTCGCGGGTCAGTGCCCAGACGGCGGTCTGGACGAGACCGAGCCCGAAGCCGAAGTAGATCCCCATCCGCGCGATGAACGCCATCTCCGGCCGCGACGTCTCGCGGATCAGCCGCACCAGCAGCGCCTTGTCCCTGGTGAGCCGCTCGACGGTCATGTGCTGCACGTCGAGCACGTCGTCGAGGTGCTCGCGGACCTCGTCGAGGAAGTCCCGCACCAGCCGCGGCGTCCCGGCCTGGACCTGCTTGATCAGCAGATCCTGCGCCAGCGTCGGCATCGCCTCCCACAACCGCGGCTGGTGCTTTTCGAGCACGTCGCGGGCGATGTCGTCGACCGCGCGCAGCAGCGGCTGCTCCAGCTCGCGCGTGATGATCACCGGGTCGATGCGGGCGAAGATCTCCTTGACGTCGAGCAGGTTCGCGGTCAGCAGTTCGGTGGCGACCGCGGCCATCCGGCCGCCGTGCTTCGGCACGACGCCCTGCCAGCCGAAAACCGGCTTGATACCGACGAATTCGAGCGGCCGGAACATCATCTCGATGGCGACGCGCTTGGTGACGTAGCCGATGAGCGCGGCGATGAACGGCATCGCGGC
>NZ_JBHYIK010000032.1:75512-110027 GCF_042739735.1 Amycolatopsis sp. NPDC059027
ATTGATACCGACGAATTCGAGCGGCCGGAACATCATCTCGATGGCGACGCGCTTGGTGACGTAGCCGATGAGCGCGGCGATGAACGGCATCGCGGCGTAGAGCGGCCAGTGCCGCGCGAGGTCGTCAAGGACTGCGCCCACGCGACCTCCCTCTCGTCGACAACCCGAACACTAGCGGGTCACCGGGACACCACACGAGTCAGTGCAACAGGGCGAGAACCTGCAGCTCACCGACGAGCCCGCCGATCAACGCGCCGACCGCGATCAGCTTCCACTCGTCCTGCCGGAACGCCGGGCGCAGCAGCTGTTCGAACTCCAGCGCGGTCAGCCTGCGCATGCGATCGACGATGGTGTTGCGCACGTCGAGCGCGTTGACCGCGTACGCCTCCGCGTGCCGGATCGTCTCCGGAACACGCTCCGCCGCCTTCGCCGCCGCGACCTGCTTCATCTCCTGGAACCGCTTCGTGCCGACCGCGATCGCGACGAACGGCTTGACGACGCTGGCCTGCTGGTCGATGGTCCGCTGGACCTCGCGGGTGATCATGGTGAACAGCCGGTCCGACTTCGGCCCGCGCAGCACCGCTTCCAGCAGGTTCGGGATCGTGATGATCTCGCGCGCGATCATGTCGCCGTAGTCGGCGGCGACCTCGTCCCGGCGCTTCTGGAAGATGCCCTGCCAGGTGTAGAGGCCGAAGAACCGCTTCGGCTCGCGCGGCAGGAAGATCATCTTCAGCGCCAGCCAGTCGGTGACCCAGCCGATGCCCAGCCCGAACAGCGGCAGCACGATCGGCGACTTCGTCAGCGCCCACACCACCAGCTGCACACAGCCGAGCGCGAAGCCGAACCAGATGCCCGAGCGGGCGATGAACCGCATCTCCGGCCGCGAGATGTCCCGGATCAGCCGGTTCAGCAAGGCCTTGTCGCGGACCAGGTTCTCCACGACCATGTGCTTGAGGTCGAGTACGTCCTCGATGTTCTCCGCGATCTCCCGCATGATCTTGGTGATCGCCTTCGGCGCCTCGGCCTGGACGCGCTTGAGCAGCAACTGCTGCGCGGTGTTCGGCAGCATTTCCCACAGCCGGGGCTGGTATTGCTCCATGACCTCGCGGGTGACGTCCTCGACCACCCGCAGCAGCGGCTGCTCGATCTCCTTGGCGACCTGGCCGGGGTCGAGGCGGGCGAAGATCTCCCGGGGGTCGACGAGGTTCGTCGTCAGCATGTCGGTGGCCGTGGTCGCCATCCGCTCGGCGTTCGCCGGGAGTACGCCCTGCCAGCCGAAGACCGGTTTGACGCCGACGAATTCGAGCGGCCGGAACATCATCTCGATGGCGACCCGCTTGGTGACGTAGCCGATCAAGGCCGCGATGAACGGCATCGTGAGGTAGACCTGCCAGTGCTGGTGCAGGTCGGCGATGACGGCGTCCACGCCCGGAACGTTATCCCGTGCGGGGCGGACACTCCGGATTCGGGCTCGTCGGCGGGTCAGTGGAGCAGCAGGAGCACCTGGAGTTCACCGACCAGACCGCCGATGATCGCCCCGACGGCGATCAGTTTCCACTCGTCCTGCCGGAACGCGGGCCGCAGGATCCCCTCGAACTCGATCGGGGTGAGCTGCTGCATCTTCTCGACGATGGTGTTCCGGACGTCGAGCGCGCCGGTGGCGTAACTCTCGACGTGCTTGACGGTCTCCGGCAGATACGCGATCGCCTTCGCCGCGGCCGCGCGTTTCATCTCCTGGTACTGGCGTCCGCCGACAGTCAGCGCGACGAGCGGCTTCGCGATGCTCGTCTGCGTGTCGATGGTGCGCTGGACCTCGCGAGTGATCATCGCGAACAGCCGGTCCGATTTCGGCCCGGCGAGCACGGCTTCCATCACGTTGCGCACGGTCAGCACCTCGTCGGCGATGAGCGCGCCGTAGTCGGCGGCCACCTGACGGCGTCGTTTCTGGAACATCCCCTGCCAGCGGAAGAAACCGAAACCACGCGGTTCGCGGGGATAGAAGATCATCTTGAGTGCGAGCCAGTCGGTGACGAACCCCGTGACGAAGCCGAAAAGCGGCATGATCAACGGCTGCTTCGTCAGTGCCCACGCGACGAACTGGACGAGTCCGATCACGAATCCGAAGTAGATCCCGGACCGCGCGATGAACTTGAACTCCGGGGCGGCGACCTCGCGGATGAGCCGGTTGGTCAGCGACTTGTCCCGCACCATCGCGTTGATCAGCATGTCGTTGACATCGAGGACTTCGTCGATGTTCGTCGAGACTTCACGCATCAGCCGCTTGACGGCCTTGGGCGCCTGCGCGCGGACCTGATCGACGAGCATCCGCTGCGCCTGCGTGGGCAGCAGTTCCCACAGCCGCGGCTGGTACTGCTCCATCACCTCCCGCGTGACGTCGTCGACCGCCTTCAGCAGTGGCTCTTCGAGTTCCTTGACCATCTCCTCGGGGTCGAGCCGCGCGAAGATCTCTCGCGGGTTGACGAGGTTCTTGGTCAGCAGATCGACGGCGGTGGTCGCCATCCGCCGCGCGTTCGCCGGGATCACGCCCTGCCAGCCGAAGACCGGCCTGACGCCGGCGAATTCGAGCGGCCGGAACATCATCTCGATCGCGACCCGCTTGGTCAGGTAGCCGATCAGCGCGGCGATGAGCGGCATCGTGGCGTAGACGTGCCAGTGGGCGCGGATGTCGGCGAGGATCGCCGGAATGTCCACTTTGGCCTCCCGCTGCTAACGCCCTGTCAACAAAGCAGGATGCCATGCGTGACCGGGGGGTCCAAATATCGTAATGAAGCCGTTCGGCGGTATTTGCGCGCGGACCCGCGCTCACTAAGGTGGCGCAATGGTCGCTCCCGAGAAGTCCGAGCCCACCCCGAAGACCGCCCAATTCGCCGTCACCGTCCGGGGTTACAACCAGCGTCAGGTCGACGAGCGCCTCACCGAGCTGATCGCTCAGCTCAAGGAGGCGGCTCGCGGTCGCGACGAGGCCGTCGCGACGTCCGGAGAACTTTCGAAGGCACTCAGCTACGTGCAGCAGGAGCTGGCGGAGGCCAAGGCCGCACTGGTGCGGCTGAACTCCAGCCCCACCGGCGCCGGTGCGATGGCCGAGCGTGTCCGCATGATGATGCAGCTCGCCGAGGAGGAGGCCGCCGATCTGCGGACCGCCGCCGAAGCGGACGCGACCTCGACGCGGGAGGAGGCGGACAAGTACGCCCACGAGACCCAGCGCACGAGTGACAAGCTGGCCAAGGAAGCGCAGGACGAACGCGAGAAGCTGCTTGCCGATACCCGCGCGGAGATCGAGCGGCTCGAGGCCGAGGCGAGCAAGAAGCGCGAGCAGCTCGACAAGGCCGCGCAGGACGCCCGTGCCGAGGCGGACAAGAAGGCCGAGGAGGAGGCAGCGGCCAAGCGTGCCGAGGCCGACCGGATCGCGGGCGAGGAGATCACGGCCAAGAAGGCGCAGACCGACGCCGCCCTCGCCGATGCCATCGCCAAGCAGACCGAGGCCGACAAGCAACGGACGCTGGCGCTCGAACTGCGCGCGAAGGTCGCCGAGCGGCTCGCCGCCACCGACGCCGCCGTGCAGGAGGCTGTCCGGCTGCTGACGCCGTCGGACGAGGCCGCCGAGCCCGCGCCTTCCGCCTCGGACGACAACGCGCCGAGCCCCACGCCGCGGGAAGGCTGAACGCGCGGGTCAGCGTTGCGTGGTGGCGTACAGCTCGCTGTCGATCCACCCGCGTTCATGCAGTGCTGCGCAAAAACGCTGGTAGGAAGCGAAAAGCGCATCCTGCTCGGCCATCTCGGGTTCGATCAGGGTGCCCCCGGGCAGCTCCCCGCACACCGCGGTGAGACCGCCCGGGAGCACCCCGGCCGCGGCGAGCAACGCCGCGCCGTAGCCCGTCTCGGCGTTCGGGGCGACGCGCAGGCCGAGCCCGGTCACGCTCGCCCGGATACGTGTCCACAGTGGACTGCGGCTGCCGCCGCCCGCCGCCAGCAACGGGCCCGTCACTTCCACGCCGAGCCGGCGTAGATGGTCCAGGGCGAGACGTTCGAGGAAAGCGACCCCTTCGAGCCGCGCCCGGTGCAGCTCGGTCTCGTCCGCCGGGGTGCCGAGCACGAACCCCTCGGCCTCCGCGCTGCCGAACGGAAAGCGTTCCCCGGTGCGCCGCAACGGGTAGGCGATGATCCCGGCGGGCCCGCGCGCGGCCGCCGCGGCGTCGAGTGCGGGGAGATCGGGTTCGCCGGAAACGGCCTCGCCACCGGTGTTCGAGGCCCCGCCCGGCAACCACCAGCCGTCGGGATGGCGGTGGCTGTAGACGACTCCGGTCGGATCAGGGACCAGCTCGGCCGTCACTCCCTTGAGGACATACGTGGTGCCGAGAATCCCGACGAACTGGCCGGGCGCGACCGCACCGGCCGCGAGCTGTCCGGCGCAGCCGTCGGTCATCCCGGCGACCACCTCGCATCCCGCCGGAAGCCCGGCGACGGGCTGGGGGACCCGGCCGAGCACAGTGGTTGGCGCGACCACCGGCGGGAGCAAGCTTTCGGGCACGCCCAGCCCCGCGAACACCTCGTGTGGCCATTCGCGGGCGCGAGGGTCGTAACCGCTCTTCAACGCGTGTGACCAGTCGGCCGCGACCGGGCCGCCGGTCAGCTTCGCCGCGATCAGATCCGCGGTGTGCTGGATCTTCGTGACCTCGGGTGCGTGCTCGGCGAGCCAGGCGATCCGGCCGAGCGCCGAGGTCGCCGACACCCCGGACCCGAGCGCCCGCCAGCGTTCGGCGCCCAGCTCCGCCGCTTTCGCGTTGTACTCGGCGCCGCGCCGGTCGTCGTACATCAGCGCCGGGCCGATCGGCTCGCCGCGGGTGTCGACTCCGGCGATGGTGCCCGAGGTGGCCGCGATCGCCACCGCGGACACCTCGGATCCGTGGCCGGGCAGTGCGGCGGTGACCCGCCCCAGTGCCGCCTCGGCGGCGGGCCACCACGACCTCGCGTCCTGCTCGCTGCGTCCGCTCCCGTCCCTGACCGGCGCGGCCAGCGGTTCGGCGGCGGAGGCCAGCACGGTGCCGCCGCGCACCGCGAGGGCGCGGACCCCCGCGGTGGCGACGTCGAGGCCGATGGTGACCAGCTCGTTCACGCTGTCGCGACCTTCTCTCCGACTTGTTGCAGGCTCGCGTCCTCCGCGATCGCCTTTTCGGTTTCCTCGGGCAGTTTCAGGAAGCGCACCAGCACCGCGGCGACGAGGTAGAGCACCGCGAAGATGATGACCACGCCCGCCGCCCCGGCCGGGCCGAGGAACAGGCTCACGATCGCTGGGCCGACGAACGCGGCAGCGCCCGCGCCGAGGTTGAGCAGTGCCATCGCGCCGCCCTTGTGGTCCGGTGCCAGCGAGGGCAGCAGCGCCGAGATCGGCACGAATCCGGCGAGCGTCGCGCCGTACAGCGCGCCGACGATCAGTGCGAGCCAGTAGTACTGCGCGCCCATCGCCACCGGGACGAAGTACAGCAGCAGGATGGAGATCGCGCAGCCGACCGCGCCGAACCAGAAGATCGTGGTGCGCCAGCCGATCTTGTCGCTCAGCACGCCGAAGATCAGGTTGAAGAAGATGTTCGTCCCGTAGATCACCGACACCAGCAGCAGCCAGCGGCTTTCGCCGAACCCGATCTGGCTGATGAAGATCGTCGGGAAGAACACGAGCATGCCGAACTCGGGAGCGGTGTTGATGACGCGGACGATCATGCCGATCCCGACCCGGGGCTTCTTCCACGCGATCGACACGCTGGACACCAGGCTCTGCACGGGTTTCACCTCCGGCGGAGCCAGCCGCGAGTACCCGGTGCGCTGCCGGACGCCGAAGATCGCGATC
Organism: Amycolatopsis sp. NPDC059027; assembly: GCF_042739735.1. NCBI lineage: Bacteria > Bacillati > Actinomycetota > Actinomycetes > Pseudonocardiales > Pseudonocardiaceae > Amycolatopsis > Amycolatopsis sp. NPDC059027. The sequence goes on from NZ_JBHYIK010000032.1 coordinate 81,376, forward strand.
AGGCCGCCGAGTGCGAGCAGGCCGATCGAGACCCACAGCGTTCCGTAGTGCCCGAGCAGCGGGTTGGTGAAGCTGGCGACGAGCGCGCCCAGCGTGGGCAGCCCGCCGGTGAAGGCGAAGTAGAACCAGCCGACCGCCGCGCCGAGCCGCGCGACCGGTGCCACCGCGGTGATCCACACCAGGAAGCCGAAGGCGAACATCGGGTAGCCGAAGCCGCGGATCCCGTAGAAGACCAGCATCAGCGGATAGTTCTCGGTGCCGACCGCGGCGACCAGGAAGAGGACGTCGAACACCAGCCAGATGGCGAGCCCGGCCATCATCACCCGGCGTGGCCCCCACAGATCCGACAGCGCGCCGGACAGCCAGGACGCCAGCATCACCGCGACGCCGTACACAGTGATCACATAGGACGCCCTGATCTCCGTGCCGGCGCCGTTGCTCGCCATGAACGGCGCGATGAAGCCGGATTCGACCCCGTCACCGATCATGAACAGCAGCAGGCCGACGTACCCGCAGAACAGGGGTGCGGGCAGCCCCCACCTCGTGAGCACACGGGCGAATCCGCCGCTCCGCGCTGGGGACAACCCCGATGTTGTCTGGCTCATGCACGCCTCCATGCGTCGAGTTCAACGTATCATGGACCGTGTTAACTTCGCACACAAGATGTTAGTTCGAACTTCTTCGTGTTAACTCGGGGTGTCGTCGCGCGGCTACCCACCGCGTCGATCTTGGGTTGTCCCTGAAGGACGCCTTCGGTGCGTTGGCCGTGCTGAAGGACGCCTTCGGTGCATCTGGTGTGCTGAAGGCGCCCTTCAGCACATCGGGCGAACTCAGTCCGCGACGGCGACCTTCACCCGGTTCCGCAGTTCGTCGAGCACGTGCCGGTCCGTGCCGGCGTCGACGATCAGCAGGTCGAAGTCGGAAAGCGGGGCGAGCCGGTGCAGTGCGGCGCGCGACATCTTGCTCGAGTCCATCAGCAGCACCTTCTGCCGCGCGCTCGCCAGCATCGCCCGCTTGATCATCACGATCTCGGGCTCCTGGTGGAACGTCTGCTCGGTGTTCATCGCCGACGTCGAGACGAAGGCGACGTCCACCGAAAGCCGCTCGATCGCCTCCAGGCTCTGCATCCCGAGGAACGAGTCGTGTGTGCTGGAGTAGTCGCCGCCGATGCAGATGAGCCGGACCTCGTCGAGCTGTTTCAGCAGATCGAGGGCACCGAGATAGTTCGTCGCGACGGTCAGCGGCGCGACGTCGCCCAGCAGTTTCGCCAGCGCCAGCGCGCTGGTCGAGTCGTCGAGCAGGACCGACATCCCCGGCTCGACCTCGTCCAGTGCCCGCCGCGCGATCGATGCCTTGGCCTCCGCGTGCGCCTGCATCCGGTACTCGGCGTTGCTCTCGAACACCGTCGAGGGCATGGCCGAAACCCCGCCGCGGTACTTGCGCACCAGCCCCTTGCGCACGAGCTCGTCCACGTCCCGGTGCACGGTCATGTGACTGACGCCGGACAGTCGCACCAGCTCCAGGATCGACGCCGAACCCTTCGAGAAGATCGTGTCGACCAGCATCTGCTGGCGGCGGTCGCGGGAGTGGGCGCTGCCGCTCGTCGGTTTCTCGCTGGACATGGGTTCAGTATCGCGCGTTCACCGGGGTGTTGAAGCGGAGCAGGGCGGTGTTTCCGCCGTCGATCCGCAGTTCGGTGAGCGCGACGTTGTCCACGCGGGGGAACACCGTGCGGTACGTCCTCAGTGGAATGCCCAGCATCGCGCACAGGACCAGCCGGAGCAGCGTGTTGTGCGCGACGACGAGCGCGGTGCCGCCGTCGGCCGCCGCGGCGACCTCGCGGAGCGCGGCCACCCCGCGTGCCGCCACCTCGGCGGGCGGTTCGGAGCCGGGGAACGCGCCGTCCACCGGATTCGCCAGGAAGCGTTCCAGCGCCACGGGATCGGTCTCCCGCAGCTCCTCGCGAGTCCGGCCCTCCGCGATGCCGAAGTGCGATTCACGCAGGCCCTCGACGATCGTCGGGGTCATCCCGAGCGCGGTCGCCGTGGGCTCCATCGTGCGGATCGCGCGCTGCTGGGGAGAACAGAACAACGCCGTCGGCTTCGCGTCGCGCGCGTAACCCGCCAGCGCTTCCGCCTGGTGGAGCCCCTCCGCGGTCAGCGCCACCTCGCTGCTGCCCGCGTACCTGTTCTCCGCGTGCCACTCCGTCTGGCCGTGCCTGGCCAGCAACAGTCGTGTGGCCACTGTTCCTCCTCGCTCTTGCGAATATCTCATCGACGATGTTAACTTAACATGGTCCGTGTGAAAGGGGATCTTGATGGGGCTCGGTGCGGTGGTATTCGACCTGGACGGCGTCCTGGTCGACAGTGAACACCTCTGGGAGGAGAACTGGGTTGCCTACGCGGCCCGGCACCAGATCGAGTGGACGGCTGAGGACACCGCGTCGGTGCAGGGGATGAGTGCCCCCGAATGGGCTGCTTACCTGGCGCGCCGGTGCGGCGAACCAGACCGTGCGCGCGAAGTGGAGCAGGCCGTGGTCGACGGCATGATCGCGTCGATCGACGCAGGTGAGGCGCCGCTGTTGCCGGGTGCGGGCGCCATGGTGCGCGAGGTCAGCGCGCGGGTGCCGGTCGCGCTCGCGTCGTCCGCGGCCCGCCGGGTGATCGACGCGGTGCTCGAAAAGCACGAGCTGACCGGCGAGTTCACCGCGACGGTGTCGAGCGCCGAGGTGGCGCGGGGCAAGCCAAGCCCGGACGTGTACCTGGAGGCGGCGTCCCGGCTCGGCAGGTCCGGCGCGGAATGTCTCGGTGTGGAGGACTCCAGCAACGGGATCCGCGCGGCCGCGGCCGCCGGGCTGACCGTGATCGCGCTGCCGAACCCGACGTACCCGCCGAAGCCGGACGCGCTGGAACTCGCCAGCGCGGTGGCGGAAAGCAATGACGACGTACGCCGGAAGCTGCTGGCCTACCTGGCCGGCGACCCGGTGGCGGCAGGAGAATGACATGACGACTCTCGGTACCGCGGAGACGTTCAAGCGCGAATGGCTGGACGGGTTCGCCACCGCGTACGGCCGCACGGTCCGCAAGGTGCCCGGCGCCTACGGCGTCGTGCGCCGCGAGGACACGCGGCCCGGCAAGGTCGCGGTGGTCATCGGCGGTGGCTGCGGGCACTACCCGGCGTTCGCCGGGCTGGTCGGACCCGGCCTCGCCGACGGCGCGGTGGTGGGTGACGTGTTCACCAGCCCGAGCGCCGAGCAGGTGTATCGCACCGCGCGGGCGGCCGAAAGCGGTGCCGGAGTCCTTTTCGGATACGGGAACTACCAGGGCGACGTGCTCCACTTCGGACTGGCCGCGCGCAGGCTGGCCGCCGAAGGCGTCGAGAGCCGCACGATCCTGGTCACCGACGACATCGCGAGTGGCCCCGCGGCGAACCCCGAGAGCCGGCGTGGCGTCGCAGGCGACTTCCTGGTGTTCAAGATCGCCGGAGCCGCGGCCGAGCGCGGTGACGACCTCGCCGGGGTGTACGCGGCGGCCGAGAAGGCGAACTCGCGGATCAGGACGTTCGGTGTCGCGTTCGGCGGCTGCACCCTGCCCGGCGCGGCCGAGCCGCTGTTCACCGTCGGCGAGCGGGAGATGGAGCTCGGGCTCGGGATCCACGGCGAGCCCGGCGTGCGCACGGTCGGCAGGTTGTCCGCGGCCGAACTGGCCGACGAGCTGGTCGACGGGCTGCTGCCCGAGCTTCCCGGGGGTGACGGGCGGATCGTGGTGCTGCTCAACGGTCTCGGCCGCACCAAGTACGAGGAAATGTTCGTCACCTACACCCGGGTGCACGAGCGGCTGGCCGCGGCGGGGCTGAGCCCGCTGCACACCGAGGTCGGCGAGTTCGTGACCTCGCTGGACATGGCGGGCGTTTCGCTGTCGGTCATGGTGCTGGACGACGAACTGGCGGAGCTGTACGCGGCACCGTGTGACACGCCGGGCTACCGCAACACCGGTTCGGTGCTGGCGAAGGTCGACCTGGAGTCCACAGTGGACGAACTGCTGGCCGAGACACAGCCGGGCAGCACCGTGGTGGACAGGGCGCTGACGGCGGCGTTGCACAGCATCGAGGCGAACGAAGACGAACTGGGCAGGCTGGACGCCGTCGCGGCGGACGGTGACCACGGGCTCGGCATGACTCGCGGGATGCGCGCGGCGGTGGCCGCGGCGCGGCGGGACAGCGAGACGATCTCCGGCGCGCTGCTCGCGGCGGGCACGGCGTTCGCCGACGCCGCCGGTGGTGCGTCCGGCGCGCTGTACGGCGTCCTGCTGGCGGAAACCGGCGCCGGGCTGAGCGGTCTCGACGGCGACGAAATCACCGCCGAGAGCCTTGCGGCGGCAGTGGAGGAAGCCGTGCGTGCCTTCGTCGAACTCGGCAAGGCCGAGCCCGGTGACAAGACGATGCTCGATGCGATCGAGCCCTTCCGCACGGTACTGCGGGAACAGGCGGAGGAGGGCGCGGGCATCGCGCAGGCCTGGCGGAAGGCGGCTTCGGCGGCGGTGACAGCGGCCGAGTCGACCGCGCACCTGGTGCCCGCCAAGGGACGTGCCGCGCGGCTGGCGCAGCGCAGCAAGGGACACCCCGATCCCGGGGCCGTCTCCTTCTCGCTGCTGGTCACCGCTGTCGGCGAGGTTGTGGGAAAGGACGAGAACTGATGCGGATCGTGGTGGCGGCGGACAACGCCGGGGTCGGGCTGAAGGACCAGCTGCGGGATCTGTTGCTCGCCGACGAACGCGTCGACGAGGTGACCGATCTCGGCGTGGCCAGCGGTGCCGACGAGCGGGCTTACCCGTTGCTCGGGCTGGCGGCCGCCGAGACGATCGCCCGCGGCGAGGCCGATCGCGGGGTGCTGGTCTGCGGCACCGGGATCGGCATGGCGATCTCGGCCAACAAGGTGCCCGGTGTGCGTGCGACGGTCGCGCACGACTCCTACTCCGCCGAGCGGTCGATCAAGTCGAACGACTGCCAGGTGATCACGTTCGGCGCCCGCGCGATCGGCCCCGAGCTGGCCAAGAAGATCGTCACCGAATGGGTGGGGTACCGCTTCGATCCCGGCTCGCCCAGCGCGAGCAAGGTCGCGCATATCACCGAGTACGAGAAAGCTCACTGAAGCGTTCGCCGCGCGGTTGACGAGCACGCGGCACGGGTTCTTACTGGAACAGCGAGGGAAGGAGCAGCGTTGCGCATTCTCGCTGCGGGAGACCATTTCGTCGGCCCCGATCTGCTGATCGGAGCGGTCCGGTCGGAGCTGGACGGTGATCACGAGATCACCGAGCTGAAGCTGCCGTGGCCGGTCGAGCCGTTCGGCCCCGTCGGCACCGTGCACGAGGCCAGCGGCACCGAACAGCAGGTGATCGACGCGCTCGGCGGCGCGGAGGTCGTCGTCACGCAGATGGCGCCGTTCACCAAGGAGGTCTTCGCGGCGGCGGAGAACCTGAAGCTGGTCTCGGTGTGCCGGGGCGGGCCGGTGAACGTCGACCTCGCCGCGGCGACGGAGGCCGGCGTCGCGGTCACCTACGCTCCCGGCCGCAACGCCGGCGCGGCGGCCGAGTTCGCGATCGGCATGATCCTCGCCGCGATGCGCCGGATCTCGACGTCCTCGGCGGAGCTGCTCGGCGGTGCCTGGCGCGGTGACTACTACGCCTATGACCAGGCTGGCCTCGAAATCAACGGCACCACCATCGGCCTCGTCGGCTATGGCGCGATCGGTTCGCGGGTGGCCAAGGTCCTCGGCGCGTTCGGTGCCGAGGTACTGGTCGCGGACCCGTACGCCGACCCCGCCGCGGTGGCGGTCGACGGCGCCCGCGTCGTCGAGCTGGACGAGTTGCTGCGGAACAGCCACGTCGTCAGCCTGCACGCCCGGCTCACCGAGCAGACCCGGCACCTCATCGACGCGGAGAAACTGGCGTTGCTGCCACACGGCGCGATCCTGGTGAACACCGCGCGCGGTGGTCTGCTCGACTACGCGCCGCTCCCGGAGGCCTTGCGCAGCGGCAAGCTCGGCGCGCTGGCGCTGGACGTGTACGACGTCGAGCCGCCACCCGCGGACTGGGCCCTGCGGGACGTGCCGAACGTCGTCGCCACCCCGCACCTGGCCGGGGCGAGCAGGCAGACCGCCGAGCGGGCCGCCGCGATCGTGGCCGCCGAGGTCGGCCGGTACGCGCGCGGGGAGACCCTCGCGAACCTCGCCAACCCCGAGGTGCTCGGGCAGCGGCCATGATCGTCGGCGTCGATATCGGCACCTCGCTGACCAAGGCGGTGGTCTTCGACGAGGCCGGGGTGTCGGTCGCGACCGCGTGCACCCGGTCCGAGGTGCACCACCTGTCCGGTGGTCGGGTGGAACAGGATCTCGACCAGGTGGTGGGCACCGTCGCCACCGTCGTCCGCGAGGTCACCGCCCAGCTGCCGGAACCGGTCACCGCGCTCGCCCTCACCGGTCAGGGGGACGGGCTGTGGCTGCGGGACGAGTCCGGCGATGCCGTGCGTCCCGCCGTCTCCTGGCTCGACGGGCGTGCGAACGCGTTGCTCGCCAAATGGCAGGCGGACGGTGTCACCCGCGAGGTGTTCCGGCGCACGGGTTCGGGGATGTTCCCCGGCTGCGCTGCGGCCATAATGTCCTTTTTGGACACTCACGAGCCGGAGACGCTCGATCGGGCCGTGGTGGCCGGGTACTGCGTGGACGCGGTGCTGCAGCGGCTGACCGGTGAGATCACGGTCGACGTCTCCGACGCGTCGCTTCCCTTCCTCGACCCGGCGACGAGGAAGTACGACGAGAGCGCGATCGCGGCCTGTGGCCTCACCCACCGTCGTGCGCTGTTCGCAGAACCGGCTCCCGCGAAAACCGTGTTCCGCCTGGACACCCGAGGCGCGGAGCTGCTCGGCCTTCCGGCAGGGCTGCCGGTCACGGCGGGCCCGTTCGATCTGCCCGCGAGCGCGATCGGTGCGGGCGTGCGCGAGCCGGGCGACGGGATCCTCACCGCGGGCACCACCCTCGCCTGTCAGGTGCTGACCAGGGACGCGACGTTCGATCCGGACGGCGAACCCGCCGGGATGTTCCTGTGCACGCCGGAACCTGGCGAGTACCTGCGTGCCATGCCCGCGATGGTGGGCACGGCCGGGATCGACTGGGTGTGTCAGTTGCTCGGTATCGACGTGGCGGACATCGACCCGCTCCTCGCGAGTTCGACGCCAGGCGCCGGTGGGGTGCAGGCGCTGCCGTTCCTGTCCGTGTCCGGGGAACGTGCCCCGTTCGTCGACGCGACGGCGCGGGCGCAGTTCTCCGGGCTGAGCCTGGAAACCGGGCGGGCGGAGCTGGTGCGCGCGCTCTGCGAGTCGGTCGCGTACGCGGCACGGCACTGTTTCGAGGCGGCCGGGCTTTCCGGTCGGTTGTACGCCTGCGGTGGTGGGGTGCGTTCGGCCGGATGGACCCGGATCTTCGCCGATGTGCTCGGCCGTCCGATCGTCATTCCCGGCGATCCGGGTGTCGGTGCTCGTGGCGCGGTGCTCACCGCGGCCGACGCGCTCGGGCAGCCGTACGACCGTGATCGCTGGGCGGACAACGCGCGTACTGTGGAGTTCCGGCCGGGCAACGTCGAGATCTACGAGCGCGGATACGCCGACTACCAAGCGAGTCTCGCGGCCGCGCGCGGGCTCTGGAGGCTCTGAATGATCCTGGCGGAGGAGCGGGCGCAAGTCTGCGCGTACGCACGCCGGATGACCACGGACGGTCTGGTCGTCGGCACCTCGGGCAATGTGTCCGTGCGGGTGGGAGATCGGGTCGCGGTGACCCCGACCGGGGTCGACTACGAGAAACTCACCGCGGCGGACATCCCGGTGGTCGCGCTCGACGGTTCGCCGGTGGACGGGGAACTCAAGCCCACCAGCGAACTCCCCATGCATCTGACCGTGTACAACGAGGCCGCCGATCCGGACGGCAAACCGGTCACCGCGGTCGTGCACACGCACTCGGTGTACGCGACGGCGGTGTCGACGCTGGTCAACGAGGTCCCGCCGATCCACTACATGCTGGCGGCGATCGGGCCGACAGCGCGGGTGGCCCGGTATGCCACGTATGGCACCGAAAGGCTGGCGAAGGCGATGCTCGAGGCGCTCGTCGAGCGCCGCGGCTGCCTGCTGGCCAACCACGGCACCATCACCTACGGCGACGGGCTGGGCGCGGCGTACCACCGGGCACAGCAACTGGAATGGGTGTGCCAGCTCTGGCTGCTCGCGCGCTCCGCGGGCAGCCCGAGCCTGCTGCCGCCCGCGGAGATCGAGCACGTGGTCGAGAAACTGCGTGGCTACGGCCAATAGCCGTGCCGGGCGTCAGGACGCGGCCGCCGCCGTGTCCACGGCGTGGACCGCGTCGAGCAGTTCGGCCACGGTCGGATCGTCGACGGCTTCCTTGATGCACTGCCACAACTGAAGATTCGCCATCGCCCACCGCGAGTAGGTCTCGGCGGCTTCCGGGTTGTAGAAGTAGTAGCCCTCGTCGTGGACGTCGCACTGCTCGCCGACGATCTTGTGGGCCAGTTCGCGGAGGCTCAGGCCGTTCTCGCGGAGGTAGCGGTGGGCCAGCACCACCGGGGTCACCGGGAGCGCCTTGAACAACGTGTCGGCGTCACTCAGCGCCTGCGCCTCCAGTGAGATGTCACGGCCACGGGTGGCCATCTCGGCCTCGTCGACGATTTCGTCGATCCACCGCGCGACGTCGTCCGGGACCCCGCACTCGGCGAGAATGCCCAGCCGCAGCTTCCGGCCCGCGGCGGCAGGGGAGTTCCGCAACACGAGGTAGTTCACGTCGTGGACGAGGGCAGCCACCTCCACGACGGTGCTGTCGGCGCCGTTGTGCCCCGCGAAACCGAGTGCCTTCGCACGGACGAAACTGACGTGATGCCAGCCGTGGAAGGGAAGTTGCTTGGCGTAACGCCAGCACAACTGCTGCACTCGGTGTTCGACCGCGGCGACGATCGACGGCGGAATAGTCCGATTCTGTAACGGAATCTGATGCGTGCGCATACACCTCTCCGATCCCGGCTTCCGGATAAGACGGGTGGAGTAATGGTATGCGTCTTTGACGTCGGTGTGTAGCTAGAGGCGGGTGGCCAGTTCCCCCAATCGGACCTCGACCGGAACGTGACGGTGCCCGATACCGGTGGCGGGATCGAAGGAAAGACTGGAACTGGACACCGGTCGTGATTTCACCAGGAAGGTCATCGTCTGCTCGGCTGCCTCCGGTATGCGGTGGAATTCGTCGGCGTGCATCACCGCGCACGAACCCGTCTGGCAGAGCGTGCGCCGCCTGAGCTGCACCGCGGTGATCAACCCGGTGTACCGGTCCCGGGTCGTGGTGTAGCGCTCGTGGAGGTAGTTGCCGCGGAGAATGGTGGTGCAGAAGTGATACCTGTGGTTGTGCACCGAATCGGCGTAACCCTCGCGCCAGTCTTCCAGCGGTTTGTATTCGTGCAGCCAGAACGAAAACGGTTCGTTCGGCGAATCACGCAGGCACCAGGCGAAGTGGGTGGTCGTTTCCCGCGAACTGCGGAGGATCGCTTCGGCCGTCTTGTGGTTCAGCGAGCGCAACCAGTCGCGGAGTTCGGTGCGCAGGCCGGTCTGTGCCACCCAGGATCGGAACCACGTGTCCACTGTGCCCCAGTCCTGTGTCAGCGGGAACGCCGCCGAGCGCAACTGCGTGGCCAATTCGGTCAGAGGGGACAAGCGGGTGAGCAAGTCGGTCAGCTCCCTAGCTCGGCCGCGGCGGAGAACTCCGCCCGGAAGGCGTGGAACTTGTCTTCCAGCTCGCGGAAATGCTCCGGCGTCAACGCGGATCCGGTGATTTTTTCGAACAGGGCAAGGAAATCCGCCCGCGTGGTGGCGGGCGTGATGCGGAACTGGCGTCCGCTGCGCGCCTGCGAGACACGCAGGAACTCGGCTCGTTCCATGTTGTACAGGAACGAACCCGCGGTGAACCGCAGCGTGCGCGGATACAGTTTGGTCGCGCCGCGGATGTCACTGTAGAGCGTCACCCACACGCTGTCGTCGAACATCTCCAGCCGGTCCAGCGGCGGGTCCGCGATCACGGTGATGTCGACCTGCGCGCATCGGCTGCGGGCGAGGAACAGTCCGGCTAGGCCGATGTGGATTTCCTCGTCGAGCCTGCTCTGGATGTCTTCGAGGTCGACGCCGCCCGCTTCACGGCGCAGCAGATAGCGGGCCCGCCCGCTGATCGCCCCGGCGTCCCGGGGGTCGGCGATGACGGCCCGCAACTCTCTTTCCGTGCGGGACAACAACAACCGGGCCGCCGCGTGCCGTCCGGAGAAGCCGCGGAAGAAGTACTGCCGCGTCGCGTCCAGATCGGTCATGAGCACCCGGTTGAACGCGGGATCCGGGTCGGTGGTCGCTTCGAAAACGTGCGTGGGGAAGAACTCCTTGTTGAGGGAACGGTATTCGGCGCTGAGATCCTCCATCGCCCGGCGGCTTTCTTCGATCACCGGCGTCACCAGCGCGCGCTGGGAAGCACTCGCGGTGATCAAGGTCTGGCCGAATCCGACCACGGCGGAGATCAATGTGCCGTTTCCGAGCGACGTGAGCAGAGTCTTGCCCGCGCCGGCGTCCATCGTGCTCGCTATCCACAGGCTGAGGCCAGCGACCACGACGAGAACGAACAGCAGGAGACTCGTTCTCGTCCAGAAAATCTCGTGCAGTGGAGTACGGCGGAGCCGCCCGGCATCCGCAGCCACAGGTCACCTCCTCGGATCGCTCGAACGAAATGTGCACTGCGTATCTGTTCGAGCGCGGGGAGTTACTTTACGCGCCCGAAGTGAACGGCGAAATAAGAAATTCGGGGGAACGCCGGACAGTGACCAAGTCACGCTGTGCAAGCGTATCCGGTCAGTAGTTAACCATCAAATGTGCGAAACCCTCAGGCGGCGTAGCCAGGTTCCGTGCTGGGTCTCACCAGCCGAAAAGCGGCGCAAGACGCTAGTTTTTCCGTATCCAGAAAGAACCACGCCCGCGGCGGCATGCAGTCGCAGCCCCCGGCGGGCTGCCGGGGGCTGCGGGCGGGCCGGCCGGCAACCACAAGGGATCATCACGTCTCATGCACCGGTTGGCCCCGACGCGACCACCAAGCCGCAAGGCCGCGTGCCGGTGTTCACCAGACCTGATCACCCCGTGTCCAGTTTGTGGCACGCCACCGGCGACGGACAAGTACCGCGTGGAAATCCGGCGGCGATCAGTCGGCGCCCGTCGTAGGTATGCCACGAATCCGTTTTCGCGACCTGCCGTCACGTCGCGTCCCCCACGCCAGTGGGGTGGCTGTCCCATCGTGGGAGGGGAGTTGTGGCGGCCACGGAGACGGCCGGAGACTCGGAGCCATGCGAGCACCGATCCGCCGTCCGCTCATCGCGCTGGTCACCACCGTGATCACCGCACTGGTGGTGGTTGCCCCGGCCACCGCTGCGGTCGCGAGCCCGGAATCCGAGAACATCATCGGGGGCGAGCAGGCGGCCAAGAGCTACACCTTCATGGGGGCCATGGCACGGCGCAGCGACCAGTTGTACCTCTGCGGCGCGATCCTGATCCACGAACGGTGGGCGCTGACCGCGAAACACTGCCTCACAAGGGAATCACCGAGCGACGTCGAACTCCGCTTCGGGAGCAAGAACCGCACCCGGCGGGGAGAGCCGGTCGACCCACGGCGGTTCGTCCTGCACCCGAGGCTCGACGTCGCGCTGATGGAGCTGGACGACCCGATATCGAAGCGCCCGATGACGACCTTCCGCCTGCTCGGCGACTCGACGGACGTGCGAGTGCTCGGATGGGGCAGGAAGTGCGACTGGCAGTGCCTGCAACCCATTCCGAAGATGCTGCGGTACCTGGACACGAAGGTGTCGTCGTTCGACCACTGCGCCGGATCGGGCATGAACTCCACGGACGCGTTCTGCGTCCGGCAACCACAGCTGGATGCCGGTGCCTGCTCCGGAGACTCGGGTGGGCCGGTCATCCGGTTCCACGACGGAAAGGTCAGCGGCCTCTACGGGGTGATGAGCTATGCCCAGGTCGTCTACTGCGTGCCGAGCCCGGTCGTCGTCGTGAGAGCCGCCCCGCTCGTCACGTGGATCCGGCAGCAGGCGGGGGACTCGGTGGCCGACCGGATCACCGTGGTCTGACCACCGCACTCGACCTGGGCTCGTCGACCCGGCGGGATTGGCTGCTCAGAACTGGTAGTACAGGAAGGGGCTGAACGTGCCGGTCGCGACCAGGATGGCGGCGTAGACGAGCCCGACGGTCATGATCCCGAAGCGCAGCGCGTTGGCGGGTTTGCTGCGGGAGGACTCCAGCAGCGGTCCGGTCACCGGATGCGAAGGCAGGAAGACGACGGCGAGCGCGGCGATCAGGATGACGAGCCGCTGGTTGGTCAGCGCGCTCTCGACGGCGTCGCCGAGCCCGCCGAAGTCGGGCAGGAGCATGTGGCCGATCATGTTCAGCGCGCGCGGCAGATCCGCCGACTTGAAGAACACCCAGCCGAACACGACGAGCACCATTGTCAGCGCGCGCCGGGCGATGCGTGTCCAGCGGTTCGCGGGTTCGAGGTCGAAGCCGAACGCGCGCTCGATGACCAGCAGGGCGCCGTGGAAGCAGCCCCACACCAGGAACGTCCACTGCGCGCCGTGCCAGAAACCGGTCAGCACGAACACGACGCACAGATTGCGGTAGGTGTGCCCGGCGCCGTTGCGGTTGCCGCCGAGCGGGATGTAGACGTAGTCGCGGAACCAGCGCGACAGCGACATGTGCCAGCGTCGCCAGAATTCGGTGATCGTCACCGACGAGTACGGTCGCGCGAAGTTCTCCGGCAGCCGGAATCCCAGCATCCGGCCCAGCCCGATGGCCATGTCGGAGTAGCCGGAGAAGTCGAAGAACAGCTGGAGTGTGTAGCCGATCGCGCCGAGCCACGCGGTCGCGAACGTCATGTGCTCGCTCGGGGTGGCGAAGCAGGCGTCGACCATCGGGCTGAGCGAGTCGGCGATGATCGCCTTCTTGCACAGCCCGAGCGCGAACCGGGGGAATCCGGCGGCGATGTCGTCGAGGCGGTGCGAACGCAGTTGCGGAAGCTGGTCGGCGATCTCGCGGTAGCGCACGATCGGGCCCGCGACGAGCTGCGGGAACATCGCGATGTACGCGGCGAACGCGACCGGGTTCCGCAGCGCGTGCCGCTCGCCGCGGTAGATGTCCACCACGTAGGAGATGTGGTGGAAGGTGTAGAACGAGATCCCGATCGGCACGACCAGGTTCGCCACCGGGAAGTCGCCGCCGAACCAGTGCGTGACGGCCGCGATCTGCTGGGTCGCGAACCCGGCGTACTTCCAGATCAGCAGCATCGTCACGTCGAACGCGATGACGGTGATCAGGATCCGCTTGCGCCGCTTCCCGTGCATGTCCCACGGGCTCGCCTCCAGCAGCGGCCCGGCGAAGAAGTTCACCACCATGCAGCCGAGCAGCAGGAGCAGCCAGGACCCGGCGCCGATGGTGTAGAACAGCAGACTGCCGACCGCGACGATGCCGTTGCGCCAGCTCCGCGGGCACACCAGGACGGCGAGCAGCACCGCCGGCATGAAGTACCACAGGAACAGTGGCGAAATGAACGACACGGTCGCGGACCCCCTCGGTTATCCGCTGGTGACCTTAACCTGCTAGCCCCGGCCGGTGGGCCGAAGCCCGGTCATCGCCGCGCGAGAAGCGTCACGTTCCCGCTGGTCGGGTGCCGAAGCGAGAGCAAAGGTCCCTCGCTCCCGCCGCGCGGTGGGAGCGGTAGTAAAGGTCCCTTGCTCGCGTTCCCGGGGTCGCTCGTCCGCCCCGAACTCAGACCCGTCCGGCGATACGGCGGCGCCGCGCCACCTCGGCGAGCAGGACGCCCGCCGCGACCGACGCGTTCAGCGATTCGACACCCGCGGCCATCGGGATGGACACGGTCGCGTCGCACGTCTCCCGCACGAGCCGCGACAGCCCGCGCCCCTCCGACCCGAGCACGACGACCAGCGGGTCGGCCGCCAGCGCAAGCTCGTCGATGTCCACCGAGCCATCGGCGTCGAGACCGACGATCATCAGCCCCTGACCAGCCCACGCCTTGAGCTGACGCGTGAGGTTGGTCGCCACCGCGATCGGCAGCTTCGCCGCCGTCCCGGCGCTGGTCCGCCACGCGACAGCGGTCATCCCGGCGCTGCGCCGTTCCGGCAGCAGCACGCCCTGTGCGCCGAAGGCCGCTGCCGAGCGGATCACCGCGCCCAGGTTCCGGGGATCGGTGACACCGTCGAGCGCGACGAACAGCGGGGTCTGGCCCGAGTCCCGTGCCACCGCCATCAGGTCGTCCGGGTGCGCGTACTCGAACGGCGGCACCTGCAGGCCGAGGCCCTGGTGCATCGCGCGGTTCGTCTTGCGGTCGAGTTCCTCGCGCGGGATCTCCAGGATCGAGATGCCCTTGTCGCCCGCGAGCCGGACGGCCTCGTTGACGCGGTCGTCGATCTCGATGTTGAGCGCGACGTACAGCGCGACGGCGGGTACGTCGGCACGCAGCGCCTCGACGACCGGGTTGCGCCCGGCGATCAGCTCCGGCTTGTCGGCCTTCTTCGTGCGCTGGTCGTCACGGCGCTTCGCCGCGTTGGCCGCGCGGTACGCCTTGTGCCCGGGCCGGTCCTCCGCCTTGGGCGTCGGGCCCTTGCCCTCGAGGGCCTTCCGGCGCTGGCCGCCGGAGCCGACGACCTGCCCCTTCTTGGTGCCGGGCTTGCGGATAGCGCCCTGGCGCCGGGAGTTGCCTGCCATGCTGAAGATCCTTGTTCTCGGTTACGGCCGAGCCGCAGTTGGGAGTTACTGTCAGGAGTTCCTGACAGTCCACTGTGGACCGTTCGGGGTGTCCTCCACCACGATGCCCGCCTGCTGGAGGCGGTCACGGGCGGCGTCCGCGCGGGCGAAGTCCTTCTCGGCACGGGCCTGCTGCCGTTCGGCGAGCAGCCCTTCCACGAGTTCGACCAGCGCCTGCCGGGTGGGCGTTTCGGAGCCGCCCGCCTCGGACCAGCGCGCGGAGAGCGGGTCGAGACCGAGCACGTCGGTCATCGCGCGCACGGCGGCGGCGACTTCGAGTGCCTTGGGAGTGTCGCCCGCGTCCAGCGCCGCGTTACCGTCGCGGACCGTGTTGTGGACCACGGCGAACGCCTGCGGGGTGGCGAGGTCGTCGTCCATCGCGGCGGCGAAGTCGGCGGGGAGCTTGCCGATCGGCACCACCCCGGCCTGGCTCGCGGCTCGCCGCAGGAACTGCTCGATGCGCCGGTAGCCCTGCGCGGCCTCGGACAACGCGCCGTCGGAGTACTCGATGGTCGAGCGGTAGTGCGGCTGGATGAGGTAGTACCGCAGCTCGGGCGCCCGGTAGTCCTTCAGCATCTGCGGGATCGACACGGTGTTGCCCAGCGACTTCGACATCTTCTCGCCGGACATGGTGACCCACGCGTTGTGCAGCCAGAACCGCGCGAACGGATCGCCCGCCGCGTTCGACTGCGCCCGCTCGTTCTCGTGGTGCGGGAACACCAGGTCGACGCCGCCGCCGTGGATGTCGAACTCGGCGCTCAGATACGTCGTCGCCATCGCCGAGCACTCCAGGTGCCAGCCGGGACGGCCGTCACCCCACGGCGTCGGCCACGACGGCTCGCCGGGCTTCGCGCTCTTCCACAGTGTGAAGTCGCGCGGGTCACGCTTGCCCCTGGTCGGCGTCTCGCCCTGCTGGACGTCGTCGAGCTGCTGCCCGGACAGGCTGCCGTACGCGTCGAACGATTTGACCGAGAAGTAGACGTCGCCGTCGGAGGCGTACGCGTGGCCGCGCTCGATCAGGCGCTCCATGAGCTGCACCATCTGGGTGACATGCCCGGTCGCGCGCGGGTTGATCGACGGCGGCAGGCAGCCGAGCTGCTCGTACGCGTCCTCGAACGCGCGCTCGTGCGTCGCGGCCCACTCCCACCACGGCCTGCCGTGCTCGGCGGCCTTGGTCAGGATCTTGTCGTCGATGTCGGTGACGTTGCGGACCAGCACGACGTCGAGTCCACTGTGGACGAGCCAGCGGCGCAGCACGTCGTAGTTGAGCGAGCCGCGGACGTGCCCGATGTGCGGAATGCCCTGCACGGTGGCCCCACACACATAGATGGACGCCGTTCCGCTACGGACGGGATGGAACTCCCGCACGCTCCGGGTCGCGGTGTCGAAAAGGTGGAGGGTCACCCCTCGAAGGGTACGGGGTCGCTGTGGTCGATGTCGCAACCGGTCAGCAAGGTGGCAGTGCGGGATAAGGCCGGTCAGAGCAGCCCGTGTGCTCGCAGCGCGCCGAGCAGGGCGTCCGGCCGTTCGGTCGTCGGCAGCGGGTCGACCAGCGCGAACTCGCAGCCCAGCGCCCTGGCCCCGCCGTCGGCTTCCTCGCTGTCGCCGACCATCAGCGTCTCCTCCGCGCGTACGCCGAGGCGTTGCACGGCGGTCCGGAAGATCTCCAGCTCCGGCTTCACCGCGCCGACCTCGTACGAGAGGACGAACTCGTCGACGTGGGTGTCCCAGCCCCGTTGCGTGAACGCGGGCTTGATGTCGAAGGCGATGTTGCTCAGCACGCCCACCTTCAGCCCCTTGCCCGCGGCGCCCTTGAGCGCGGCCTCGGCGTCGGGGTACGGCGTCCACTGACTCGGGTCGATCAGCCGGTCGTACAGCGCGACGGCCTGCTCGGGACGCGGGACGCCGGACTGGCGCAGCACCTCGAGGTAGACCTTCCGGTGCAGCACCGGGTCGCGGTCGCGGTTGTGCCAGGCGTGCAGATGCTCGGCGTCGAGGTCGACCACCTGGCCGACCGGGGCGGTCATCCGCCGCATGAGTTCGGTCTGCGCCTCGACGTCGAGCCGCTCGCCCTCGTGGTCGGTGAGGTCGGTCAGCCAGGTCTCGTCCTGCTCGAGGCGGAACAACGTGCCGGAGAAGTCGAAGAGCACAGCCCGAATCGTGGTCACGTCCGCCACATTAGCCGCGTCCACCTGCGACTCGCCGCCGAATTGTGGCGTCTCACGCACTGAAATCCGGCGATTCGGCGGCGAGTTGCGGAGGACGCAATCAGGCGGCGTTGCCGACGATCTTTTCGGGGATGATGCGGACCAGCACGCGCACGACCTCCGGCGGCTCCTCGGGGTACGGCTTGTCCAGGTACTTGTGCGACAGCTCGTCGATCAGCTCCCGGCCGCCTTCGTCGGTCAGCTCCGCGCGGCCGCGGATCTCCACGTAGTTGTACGGGTTTTCCTGGTCGAAGATCGATACGGACACCCGCGGGTCGCGGGTCATGTTGCGTTCCTTGAGACGGCCGCGCACCGTCGCGAAGATCAGCGTGTCGCCGTCCCGCTTCGCCCACAGGACCGACGTCTGGGCCGAGCCGTCCTTGTTCAGCGTGGCCAGCACCGGGAAGTTCTTGCCGTCGAGGAGAGCTTTGGTCGCCTCGTTGAAGGTCAATGCCATGCGGCCGAGCCTAAGGGGTCTCCCGCGCGACGCCGGGCGTCGCGTGGGAGACCCGGCGCGCTATCGCGTTCCCGCGCTCCGGCGCCGCGTGCGCAGCAGGCCGAGCAGACCTGCGCCGAGCGCGATCAGCAACGCGCCGGTCCACAGGAGCCAGCCGTGGCTGAATCCGGTGGAGGCCAGATTGCCGTTGCTGCCGCTGCCGGTGTGGGCCGCCGGGATCGGAGCGTCCGAGGACGTCGAGACGCTACTGCCCGGCGGCTCGGTCGCGCTCGTCGACGGGACCGTGCTCGTCGACGTCGTGGGGGTGGCCGAGGTCGGCGAGGTCGGCGGCGTGCCAGTCGGCGTCGGCGCGGACGTGGCGGTCGTCGCGGTCGTCGGACTGGTCGGCGTCGTCGGCTTGGTCGACGTGGTGGGTGCCGTCGTGCTCGTCGTCGGAGTGGTGGGAGTGGTGGAAGTCGTCGGTGTTGTCGGTGTGGTCGCCGTCGTCGAGGTGGTCGGCGTTGTGGGTGTGGTGGACGTCGTGGGAGTGGTGGGAGACGTCGGTGTGGTCGACGTGGTGGGCGTGGTGCTGGTCGGCGACGTCGGCGTGGTGGGCGTCGTCGGGGTCGTGGAGGTGGTGGGGGTTGTCGGTGTGGTCGACGTCGTGGGCGTCGTGCTGGTCGGCGACGTCGGAGTAGTGGGTGTGGTCGGGGTCGTCGGTGTGGTCGACGTCGTCGGGCTGGTGGTGCCGCCGCCGGACGGCTTGATCTCGAACGTCCCCAGCAGGGTGTTCTGACCGGGCTTCAGCGTGCAATCCGAGGTGAACGAGTGCAGGTCGGTCTCGGAACCGTCGGCCTGCTTCGGCGTCAGCGTGGTCGTGAAGTTCCCGACGGTCACCGACGCGGTGCCGGGGCTGGGCAGCGTGATCGCCGGCGCCTGGCCCGACGTCTTGACGTGGAAGACGCCGGACGGCGGCACCGGCGTCTTCGCGATGGCCAGCGGGAGCTGCAGGTTCAGCGTTTTGTCGACCGGGTACTTCAACGCGGCCGCCGCCTTCGCGGAGCCCTCCACCGTGGTCGCGCCGATCAGGGCCAGCGCCGAGGTGCCTTCTTCGGGGACGGCCACATCCGCGTCGAACCCGATCGCGGGACCGCGTTCACCTGCCACCGCGTTGTCCGGGAAAACGCTGTCGATCTTCACGGTGAGCGTGAGCGGATCGGAGATCAGCGGGAACGGGCACGAGTAGTCCAGTGTGAGCGACACCGGGGCGGCCTGGCTCGAATTCCCCGTCGCCAGCACCACGGCGGCCGTGACGGCGGTGAGCGCCGAACTCACGGCGAGGCCGTGCGCGAGCTTTCTCGACTTCCAGCGAAGTTTCACAGTTCTGTCTCCCAGTGAATGAGGCGAAGAAGTGTTTCTGGGTACGGAAACGCACCCGGAAACGTCGCCACCCGGCCCTCAAAATACCTTTGTGGACCCCGTCGAGAAAGAGTCGCGAAAAACGCGGAAACAATTTATAACGCGAGTAATAGCCGCAACGGCCGGACTTAGCACCCGCAGGGGCTCCAAGGCCGTGAAGGACTCATTACCGGCGCTCTGTGCCGGTAAAGGAGTCCTTCACGGCGTCGGAGCCGGTGTCTCAGCAGGCAGGAGCAGCGCGGTGGCGAAGGCGGCGATGCCCTCGCCGCGTCCGGTCAGCCCGAGGCCGTCCGACGTCGTCCCGGAGACGCTCACCGGGCCCCCGACGGCCTCGCTCAGCACGCGCTGCGCCTCCTCACGGCGCTTCCCGACCCGTGGCGCGTTGCCGACGATCTGCACGGTCGCGTTCCCGACCCGCCAGCCCCGCGCCTCGATCAGCCCCCGGACCTCCGCCAGCATCTCCGCCCCGTGTGCCCCGTTCATCCGCGGATCGCCGGTACCGAAGACGGCCCCGAGATCGCCGAGCCCGGCCGCCGAGAGCAACGCGTCGCACAGGGCGTGGGAGGCGACGTCGCCGTCGGAATGCCCCGCGCAGCCGTCGACGCCCGGCCACAGAAGCCCGGCGATCCAGCAGTCCCGGCCGGGTTCGATCGGGTGCACGTCGACGCCGTTGCCGATCCTCACAGGGTCTCCTCGGTGTCGGCCATGGCCGCGATGGCCTCGGCGAGGGTCAGTTCGAAGGGGCTGGCGACGCGCATCGCGTCCGGGTGGCCGTCGATGGTGACGGCCCCGGCGCGGATCGCGGCGGTGAGGTCGGGTTCGCCCTCGGCGCACGCGGCGCGGAACGCGTCGAGCGTGAAGCCGAGCGGGGTCTGCGCGGTGCGCAGGTGCGTGCGGTCCTCGGTGCGGGTGATCAGCTTCGCCTCGTCGGTGACCTTCACGGTGTCGGCCATGGGCAGCACCGGGACGACGACGGACGCGCCCGCGCGGACAGTGGCGATCACGTCACGGAATGTTTCCGCAGGAGTGAAGGCGCGCAGGGCGTCGTGCACCAGGATGCTGGTGTCAGCGGAGAGTTCCGGCTCGACGGCCGCGAAGGCATGGCGAACCGAAGCATCGGGCAACACCCGGCAGCGCGGGGAAAGCCCGCTGACGGCATCGCCGAACGCGCGCGCAAACCGAGCGGGGGCCGCGACGACCACCGGACCGAGATCCGGCGTGTCGAGCAGCCCCCGAACGGTATGCGTGAGTAGAACTTCACCGTGGACCGGCGTGAGCGCGAGCTCGGCGTCGGCCGCATGGTGTGCGACGGTTACGAACGCGACAGAGTTCATCAGATCGCGATCGTAGAGGTGGCCGCCCGGCGCCTCCTCCGGGCTGCCGTGGGTCAGACCGTCGCGGTTTCCAGGACTTCGTCGAGGAGGACTTCAGCCTTGCCCTCATCGGTGCCCTCTGCGAGCGCGAGCTCGCTGACCAGAATTTGCCGCGCTTTGGCCAGCATGCGTTTCTCGCCGGCTGAAAGTCCGCGGTCCTTCTCTCGCCGCCAGAGGTCGCGCACCACTTCGGCCACCTTGTTCACATCGCCGGAGGCGAGTTTCTCGAGGTTGGCCTTGTACCGACGAGACCAGTTGGTGGGCTCCTCGGTGTGGGGAGCACGCAGTACGTCGAAAACCCTGTCCAGTCCTTCTTGCCCGACGACATCGCGCACGCCGACGATCTCGGCGTTGTCTGCGGGCACGCGAACCGTAAGATCCCCTTGCGCGACCTTGAGGACGAGGTACTTCTTCTCCTCGCCCTTGATCACGCGGGTCTCGATGGCTTCGATGAGTGCGGCACCGTGGTGCGGGTAGACGACGGTCTCTCCGACCTTGAAAACCATGTGTCCTCTGCCCCTTTCGCTGACTCCATCCTAGCACGTGCTGTTGACGCCCACCTAGCGGCCCGGACCAGTCCTCGCAGGTCAGCGGCCTGAGCGGGGGTTGACAAACCTTCGAGCCCCATGCTCACGCAGGTGATGAGCGAAAGCTTTTCGCAATAGTCCCGAATTCCTTTGTGGACGGTTGATCTTGGATGCCGGTGTGCCGCAACGCGGAGGGGGTTCCGCGCGCGCGAATGCGCCCGGCTAGTCTTCGCGGTGACGAGTCGGCGAAAGGGAAGGACCGCGGACGTGAGGCTGCAGAATCGACGCGTGTTCGGCGCGGGCGTGCTGGCGCTCGGCGCCGCGTTGGTGCTCGCCGGTTGCGGTGCCGGTCAGATCACCCAGACCGACACGCAGGAGCCCGCCGTCAACGGCACCCTCGCGCAGGTGAAGACGCTGTCGCTGCGCAACGCCGCGGTGCAGTACCCGGCGCAGGGCGCGGCCTACCAGGCCGGGGCCTCGGCCCCGCTGACCCTGACGATCGTGAACCAGGGCAAGCAGGACGACACGCTGGTGTCGGTCACCTCGGACGCCGCGTCCGGCGCCGCCCAGCTCGGCGGCTCGAAGGCGGTCGTGGCCGGGCACGCCCTGGTCATCGGCGCCCACGACGCGGTCGAGTCGACCACCGAGAAGCTTCCGTCATCCTCGGCGTCCAGCGCGCCGACGTCGAGCGGCGCCCCGTCGTCCTCGTCTTCGTCGAGCAGCTCTCCCTCTTCCAGCGCCGCACCGAGCAGCACCGCCGGTGGCGACGTGGTCGGTTCCGGGACCGTGGTGCTGCCGGGGCTCAAGAACCCGCTGTGGCCGGGTCAGACGATCAAGGTGACGTTCGTGTTCCAGAACGCCGGCCCGCTCACCATCGAGCTGCCGGTCGCCGCCCCCGCGCACGTCCGCGGCGGCGAGGCGAAGGCCGAAGGTCACTGATTCTGTCGGTGCCTGCCGTTAGCCTGCGCGGGTGGTGAAGAAGGGCGGCGTCGCGTACCGCTGCGCCGAATGCGGGTACGAGGCGGCCAAATGGCTGGGCCGCTGTCCGGAATGTCACGCCTGGGGCACCCTCGAGGAGCGGGGTTCCTCGCGTCCGGCGATCGCAAGGGTCGCGGCCGGTGCGCCGAGCGCGCCGGCGCGGCCGATCGCCGAGGTCGACGTCGAGCAGGCCCGTGCCCGGCCGACGGGCGTGTCCGAGCTGGACAGGGTGCTCGGTGGCGGGCTCGTGCCGGGCGCCGTGGTGCTGCTGGCGGGCGAACCGGGTGTCGGTAAGTCGACATTGCTGCTCGAGGTGGCCTATCAATGGGCGGTCACCGCCGATCGCGCGCTGTATGTGACGGGTGAGGAGTCGGCGGGGCAGGTCCGGCTGCGTGCCGAGCGCACCGGGAACGTCCACCAGGACATGTTCCTGGCCGCGGAGAGCGATCTGGCCGCGATCCTCGGGCACGTCGACGCGGTCAAGCCGGGCGTGCTGATCGTCGACTCGGTCCAGACCATGGCTTCGCCCCAGGTCGAAGGTTCCCCCGGTGGGGTGACGCAGGTGCGCGCGGTGACGTCGGGGCTCGTCGCGTTGGCGAAGGAACGCGGGCTGCCGGTCGTGCTCGTGGGCCATGTCACAAAGGACGGGTCGGTCGCGGGGCCGCGGGTGCTGGAGCACCTGGTGGACGTCGTGCTGCAGTTCGAGGGCGACAAGCATTCGACGCTGCGGCTGGTCCGCGGGATCAAGAACCGGTTCGGCGCGGCGGACGAGATCGGCTGTTTCGAGCTGCAGGAGGACGGCATCGTCGGCGTGCCCGATCCGTCCGGCCTGTTCATGAGTCACACCGCCGAGCCGGTGCCGGGGACGGCGATCACGGTGACGGTGGAGGGCAAGCGGCCGCTGCTCGGCGAGGTGCAGGCGCTGGTCTCGCAGTCGTCCATGCCGCAGCCGCGGCGCGCGGTGAGCGGGCTGGATTCGGCACGCGTCGCGATGGTGCTCGCGGTGCTGGAGAAGCGCGGCGGACTCAAAATGGGTGACAAGGATGTCTACGTCGCGACGGTCGGTGGCATGAAGATCACCGAGCCCGCGATCGACCTGTCGCTGGTGCTCGCGCTCTCCTCGTCGGTCGGCGATGTGGCGCTCTCGCCCCGGCTGGTCTCTGTGGGCGAGGTCGGGCTGGCCGGGGAAGTGCGGCGCGTCCCGAATGTCGGCCGCCGCCTCGCCGAAGCCGCGCGGCTGGGTTTCACGCATGCGTTGGTGCCGCCCGACTCCGGCAAGCTGCCGCCGGGGATCCGGGTCCTCGAAGTCGGTGACGTCGCCAGCGCGCTCAACGCCGCCAACCACGCTCGCTGATCCCTGGGCTCTCGGCCGATCATCAGGTCCGTGAATGCCACATCGAGGGACTCAGAGTCCCTCGATGTGGCATTCACGGACTTACCCGCGGCGCCGGGTCACGGGACGAGCAGGCCCCAGTAGATCGCCCACGGGATGAAGACGACGCCGCCCGCGAGCAGCAGGCCGAGCCGCGGCGTCCGGTGCCGCCACCACGCGATCGCGGTTCCGGCGGTCGAGATCACCACGGCCACCGCGAGCAGCTGGAGCGCCAGCCATGGCAGCGGACGTCCGAGCACCGCGGGCCCGAGTGCCTTGCCCTGGCTCAGCTGGATCAGCATCGCGACCGCGAAAAACCCCAGTGTGGCAAGCAAACCGGTGGTCGAGAGCCAGCGCGCGGACGGGGAACCCGCGCGCGCACGCCGGAAGAGCGCTCCAACGGGATAAGCCGCGAAGGCGATCAGCAGGAGCAGCACCACCGCGAGCTGGAGCCACGTCGTTTCGTACCAGCGCAACGGTGTGAGTTCGACGCTTTGCCGGTCTTGGGCGGGTGGGGCGTCGGCGCTCGCCGCGGGCGGCCCGGACGCGAGGCCGTTGACCCAGGAACTCACCAGTTCCAGATAGCCCGGCGAGTAGCCGTCGAGTTTGTCGAAGCCATCGGTCGTCCGGCGCAGCTGGTGCTGGCCGTCCGGGAAGACACGCAGGGTGTAGTGCTGATTTCCGTTGTGCGACAACGTTTCCTGGAAGATCCTCAGCGCTTCGGCCGGCGGCGTCAGCACGTCGCGCGCGCCCCACAGGCCGAGCACCGGCTGCTTCAACCGCGCCAGCACCGGGATCGGGTCGTAGCGGGCTTCGGGGAACACGCCGCCGCCCACGAGCTGACGCATCATGGTCGACGACGCCATTTTCACCAGCGAGCCCGAGAAACCCAGGTGGCGCAACTGGTTCTCGACGGCCCAGGCCTGTTGCCGGGCGGGCTGCACGCCGTTGGCCCCGACAGTCACGACGAAGGCGACGTCAGCCGATCGCGACGCCGCGAGCGGTGCCACCCAGCCACCTTCGCTCAACCCCCACACCCCGACTCGCGCCGGATCGACCTCGGGACGCGCTCGCAGCGCCTGCACCGCCGCAAGCGCATCGTCGGCGAGCGTCGAATACGAGCGCGTGAACTGCGAATAGCCCTCGGTGCGCTTGTCGTAGATCAGCGTGGCGACGCCGCCGCGCGCGAACGCCTCCGCTTCGACGCGGTGATCCTGCCTTGGCCCCGGGCCCGAGCCGTGGACCATGACGATGCCGGGCAGCCCGCGACGTCCCGGCGGTGCGACCACAGTGCCGTGCAGCGTGACGCCGCCATTCTGGAACGTCACGTCGGTAGTGGTGAATTCCGCCGCGCCCGCCGATGGTGCGAGTGCGCTGAACGCGACGATTGTCGCCAGTAAAGCGATTCTTCGCATGGATATTCCCCCATATCTGTTTGTCACTCCGTGGAGTCGTCTCCCGCTTCCGGGAAGGCGAACCAGCGCACAAGGACCCGGCGTGAGCCCGGGGCGCGATCGTCCTCCGTGCGCCAGTAGCGCCGGAGGAGTTCCATGTACTCGTTCCAGAACTGCTGGAGTTCTTCGCTGGTGAGCCAGCTGGAGCCGCGCGAGAACAGCAGCGCGTCCGACCAGCCGCCGGGCATCGAATCCCGGTTTCGCTGGAAGTCGTTGAGTTTCGCCAAGTCTTCTTCGAACGACTGACGCTGCATGTCCTCGAAGAGCACCCGGGTCTCGGCGTCCTGCTCGCTGTGACGTGGCCAGCGGATGTCCCGCGGCCGCCTGCGCCACCAGCGCTCCTTGCCGTGCGCGAGTTCGGGCGCCTCCTCGACGAAGCCGAAGCGGGCCAGTTCTCGCAGGTGATAGCTCGTCGCGCCGGTGTTCTCTCCCAACGCCTTCGCGAGCTTCGTCGCCGTCGCGGGCCCACTCGACAGGACGCCGAGGATCCGCCTACGCAGCGGGTGTGCGACGGCCTTGAGCGTGGCGGGGTCGACCTCTTCCGGCGGTGGTGCGCTGGTCATGCCGTCCAGCGTAGACGTGCAAAGAAACTTGTGCAAAGGTTTCTTTGCACGCTAGGATGGGATCACTGGTTCACTCGGATGCGTGATTTACTGCGGAAGGAAGTGAGGCGTTAGCAGCGAATACATGGGTGGAGGGCTGTTTTCTCCATTGTCAACCCCGCGGAATCCCGCGTGTGCGATTCTCACTCCTGGAATCGCGGCTTACTATTTGTGATCATGTGGTCTCCAGGGGTGACGTATAGTGAGTGAACCGAATCTGCCCGCACGCCAGCTTGGCCGGATGCTGCGACGAATGCGGGAACGTCTCGGCATGAACCAGGGCGAGGCGGGAGCGCCGTTGCGCTTCAGTATCAGCAAAATGTCGCGGATCGAGCTGGGATTCCTCCCCTCGTACCACGAATTCCGCGCTTTACTCGACCGATACTGCGTAATCGTGTCCGAGTGGGATGAGTACATCGCGTTGTACGACCGGGGCAAGGAGAAGGGCTGGTGGTTCCACTACG
This sequence comes from Amycolatopsis sp. NPDC059027, assembly GCF_042739735.1. NCBI lineage: Bacteria > Bacillati > Actinomycetota > Actinomycetes > Pseudonocardiales > Pseudonocardiaceae > Amycolatopsis > Amycolatopsis sp. NPDC059027. The sequence continues at coordinate 107,103 of NZ_JBHYIK010000032.1, forward strand.
GCGTGGGCAACCGGGGCTTCCTGCCCATCGAGGCCGAGGCGAGCCGGGTCCGGGTCTTCCAGTACGGCTACATCCCGGGCTTGCTCCAGACTGAGGCCTACATGCGCGAGGTCTTCGCTGGGGGTCGTCGGCCGTTGAAGGGCAAGAAGCTGGAGAACGAGGTGGCTGTGCGTTTGCGTCGCCAGCTCCGGCTCACTGAGGAGCCGATCCTCGGTTACCACGCGATCCTGGACGAGTATGCGCTGCGGCGGCCGGTTCTCGCAGGGGACGAGCGGAGTGAGCAGCTTGCCCGCCTGATCGAGTGCGCGGAGATGCCGAATGTCAGGCTTCAGATCGTGCCGGAGGACGTCGGCGCTTACGACGGTCAGAACGGCAACGTCTTCATCGCGAGCTTCGATGACACCGAGGAGCCCGACGTCGCGTACGCGGAGCACATCTTCGGGGCCATGCACTACGAGAAGGAGAGCGACGTCTCTGCTGCTAAGATGGCGTTCGAGGATTTCGCGGATCGGGCGCTCGACGAGGAGGACTCGATCGCGTTCATCAAGCGGCTCTGAGCGGAGGCTGTTATGTCCACTGTGGACTTTTCCGGCGCGCAGTGGATCAGGAGCAGCTACAGTACCGATGGCGAGAACAGCAACTGCGTCGAGGTCGCCTGGCGCAAGAGCAGCTACAGCACCAGCGGGCAAAACAGCGAGTGTGTCGAGGTCGCGTTTGTGACGCCGTCGGTGGCGGTGCGGGATTCCAAGAGCCCGGAGGCCGGTCACCTCACGGTGTCGCCGTCCGCCTGGGCCGGGTTCGTCGCTCGGGTGCGGTGAAGCGCCCACGCGACGTCGTCGTCAGCCAGCGGAGGCCGACGGGAACTGTCCAATAGGGACTGTCGGATCGCCGCCGCGCGGGCACGTCCAGACTGCCTGGCCATCGCTGACGCGCGGGTCCAGCGGGTGCGAGTTCGGATGCGCGGGGCACTCCGGCCAGGTGGCGGACTCGCCCGCTCGCCACAGCGCCTCTACCGCCCACTCCTGGACGTGACCGGCCAATTCGACGACCTGCTCGGCGTGACTCTGCCCGCGCACCACGGCGACCACCTGGCCCAAGCCGTCGGGATCCAGCAGCCAGACGCCCTCCTGCCAGGGGTGCGGGCTCGCGTACTCCCGGACCTCCGGCTGTACGCGGCAGGTCCGCAGATCGTGGAGCACCGGTTCGAGTGCGGCGGCGAGTTCGGTCACCAGACGGGCCTGTCCGCGAACTTCTGGAGCGTTCGCTGTGAGGGGCGCACGTAGAAATGTCCGACCGCGAAGCCCATCGAGCCGAGCGCGAGGTAGCCGAACGTGACGATCATGTCCGAGGTGATCGGCGTGCGAAGGCCGCCGAAGGCGTGAAGCAGCGCGATGACCACGAAGGCCAGGAACGCGAACAGGATCGTGCAGCCGTAACACACGATCAGGACGTTGCGGGTGGTGCGCGCGACGGACACGACGAGGTAGTCGCCGCGGAGGGCACGTCGGCAGGTCAGGACCACAATGGCGGTCGCGATGACGCACAGTGGTGGCAGCAGTTGCGCCACCGTGCCGAGCGGGCCGAGGGGGAAGGCGCTGTGGTTCACGATGTTGTTGAAGAACGCCGAGATGCCGAGGAACAGCAGCGCGCCGACGATCAGCGACGTCCCGGCGAGGACCGAGCCCCAGCGGACGCGGCTCGCGAACAGCGTCGGCAGCGGGATGAACTGCGGCGACGGCTGGTACTGGTAAGGCTGCACGCGTCCTCCTTCCGCCCAGCTTAGGGGCTTTTGTACGCATTCTGTACGGCGTGGCAGAAGGCTGCCAATCGGATATTCAGCCGACCCGGGGAGTCTCGGATGCGTCGTCTCACTCGCCTGGCCGCCGGTGTCGCGGCCGTCGTCACCGTGTTCGCGGGGCTCGCCGGACCGGCGCAGGCCGCCGACGGCAACCCGCTGGAGAAAACGAACGGGTTCTACGTCGACCCGGATTCGAACCCGGCCGTCTGGGTGCGCGACCACGCTGGCGACCCGCGTGCCGCGTCGATCAAGACGTCGATCGCTTCGCGGCCGGGCGCCCGGTGGTTCGGCAACTGGAGCGGCGACGTCCGCAAGAGCGTCGACGCCTACACCTACGCCGCCGACGTCGCGGACAAGCTCCCGGTGCTGGTGGCGTACAACGTCCCCGGCCGCGACTGCAAGGGGCACTCCAGTGGCGGCGCGGGCAGCCCCGAGGCGTACCGCGCGTGGATCGACGCCTTCGCTGCGGGCATCGGCGGCAAACCGGCCGTGGTGATCCTCGAACCGGACGCGCTCGCGCAGCTCGACTGCCTGCCGTCGGCCGATCGGCCAGTGCGTCTCGACCTGCTGCGCTACGCGGCCGCGTCACTGGCCGCCCACGCGCCGAACACTTGGACCTATGTGGACGGTGGGAACTCCTCGTGGATCCCGGCTGACACGATGGCCGCGCGCTTGGACTCCGTCGGCGTGCGCTCGGTGCGGGGCTTCGCGTTGAACGTCTCGAACTTCCACACCACTGCGGATTCGGTGGCCTATGGGCGCGCGGTGAACTCGGCGTTGTCGGCGAAGTTCGGCTACACGCGACAGTTCACAGTGGACACCAGCCGCAACGGCAACGGCTACAACGGCGAATGGTGCAACCCGGCGGGCCGCAAACTCGGGACCCCGGCCCAGATCGGCGGCGGCGCGGACCTGCTGCTGTGGGTCAAGGTCCCTGGCGACTCCGACGGTGACTGCGGCATCGGCAAGGGGATTCCCGCCGGCACCTTCAGCCCCGACCTCGCCACCCACCTCATCACCGGCCGCTGACCTCTGTTCGGCTCCTGCTCGGGCTCCAAGCGCCCCAATGTGGCGTTCGGTGCGCTGGACGCAACCCACCCCCCCTTTGGGGGCGGTGTCCCCCCCCA
>NZ_JBHYIK010000032.1:110037-110442 GCF_042739735.1 Amycolatopsis sp. NPDC059027
CTCCCTGGCGTGGCTCCACCCCCCCCCTCGTGGGGTGTGCGGTGCGGTAACACCAACCATCCCTATTTGGGGGCGATACCCCCCACGACTCACCGCCGCTGAAGGAATGAACGGAAGATTCATGACGCTCTGAGCGCCCCTACCAAAAAGCCTACGCGAGGGGTCCGACAAAACCCGCGGTCGGGAGTAGCGGCGCGACACCAGCGGCCGGGAGTGGTAGCGCAAAAGCGGGTGGTCGGGAACGGCGGCGCAGTACCTGCGGTTGGGAGCGGTGGCGCGAAAGCCGGTGGTCGGCAGCGGAGGCGCAACACCTGCGATCGGGAGTGGCGGCGCAAAAAGCCAGCGGTCGGGATCCCCGGGGAAATGCCGTTAAGGCCACCTTACGGGCGTCACACGCCCGTAAGG
>NZ_JBHYIK010000033.1:0-74519 GCF_042739735.1 Amycolatopsis sp. NPDC059027
GCGTTCGGGGTGTGCGGTGGTCATGCGCCCCAATGTGGCGTTGGTTGCGTCCAACGCACCGAACGCCACATTGGGGCGTTTGGGCCACCCTGAGAGCGGGCGGGTTAGTCGTCCTCGGGGTGGAGGTCGGGGATGGGCGGCGGGGCCCAGGTGAGGTCGTCCTGGGGGAGCAGGGCGGTGGCGCGCTGGGTGGCCGCCAAGTACTCGGCGTGTGCCTGCGGGTTGGCGGGGCCACCCGCGGCCATGTAGCCGTCGAATTCGAGTGCCTGTGCGGCGCTGACGGCCGCGACCTGCCGCAGGAACCGTTCTGCCCGCTGGGTCTGCTCTCGCAGCTCTGTCAGGTCGAAACCGTCCTGCTCCAGCTTTTCGAGGCGCCGGCCGATGTCGTGATGGGAGTCCGCGGCATCCATCGCCGCGGCCACCGCACGACGCAGCGGTTCGGCGCTCGGATGGGGCGGTGCCGGCCCGTTCTCGGCGTCCATCCCCCGACCCTACCTCCGGACATCAGGATTCGGAGGGCATCAGCTCCCGGCTGCCATCCCACGCGACGTCGACCGTGGCGAGGACGTCACCGGGCTCGTCGTAGTCGTCGATCTCGCCGTAGCAGAAGTTGAAGTACCCGGACTCGTACCGCCCGGTGCGCAGCAGCGCGAATCCCCACTCCCGCAGTTCCCGTACCGACGTCTCGTGTTTTCGTACCGCGGAGTTCATTTCGGCGAAGCCGATGAATCCGTAATCCACCTTGTTGATCGAGATCTTGCGTTGTTCGTAAGCGAAGTAGCCGTAGCGCATTGCTTCCCCTAATGGTGTGCTTGTTGCCGCAACTCTATGGCCTGCCTCTGTCGCCGTGCCAAGGTGTTTCACCTGAAAGGAGGTCCCCATGCCCAGACCCAAACCGAAACCGCAGGCACGTGGACTTGCAGAGGGGTTACGAAATACGCGTAAGGCCTGCAAGCTCGCGATGATCGAGGTGGCCGAGAAACTGGGGTGGTCGCAATCCACGCTGAGTCGTATCGAGACCGGTTTACGCAATGCATCGGCCGAAGAGGTGTCGGCGCTTCTCGCCGTGTACGGCGTGACAGGCGAGAAGAAGGAACGGCTCATGGAGCTGGCTCGCGACATCGACAGGCCTACGTGGCTCGAGACCGCGTACGCAGAGGTTCCCGAGCAAGCCAAGACACTGGCCAAACTCGAACTCGACGCCACCAGGCTCGTCGACGCGGAGGTGACGTTGATTCCGGGTTTGTTGCAGACGCCGTCCTATGTCCGCTCTCTCATGAACTCCGCTGGTGTGGCTCCCGCAGATATCCAGCCTCGGGTTGACCTGCGAAGGGAACGGCAGAAGGTGCTGGAGACCAGGAAACCGCCAGAGTTCGTCGCGTTCATGGATGAGGCTGTGCTGCACCGCCGAGTCGGGGGTGCCAGGGTCATGGCTGATCAGCTACGGCATTTGCTCGCTATGGCTCAACGCCCATCCGTTGAACTGCGGCTCATCCCTTTTGACGTCGGCGGACACGCCACGGTCAATGGTGCTTATTTGCTGCTGGAGTTCGGTGATGGCCGCCCGGTGGTGCATCTGGAACAACGACGTTCCCTGTTGTTCTTCGACCAGCCCGCCGACGTGGAGCCCTACATTCAGGCCACTGCCAGCCTGAATGCGGCGGCACTGGATCCTATGCAGTCGGTGCAAATGATCGAGCACCTCCTTGCAACCTACGAGTGAGTAGACTGCACACATGGACCTCACGTCGGCGATCTGGCGCAAATCCAGCTACAGCGGCACCGAGACGAACTGCGTCGAGGTCGCGTTCGGTACGGCGGAAGCGGCCGTCCGGGACTCCAAGGACCCGGCCGGAGGCGCGCTCGTCCTCGGCCGGGCCGCCTTCACCGCACTAGTTGTCGAGGCTGGCGCGCAGCGAGGCGATCTTCTGGGCCAGTAGTCCGGGTTCGCCCGGCAGCACGGTGATGTACCGGTTGCCGGGCGCCCCGGACAACTCCATGGCGACACGGCCCGAGTCGATGTCGAGGTAACTCAGCTCGTCTCGGGCTACTTCGCGCTGTCCGCCGCGAGGCCGCTTCGCCACCGTGAACTGGCCGAGCCCGTAGTAGGGCTGGTTGAACACGTCGTCGAGCATGCGGGCCGCGCGGGTGCGATCCTCGGAACGTTCGTAGCGGCCGTCGCCGCCGTCGGTGCGGAACTCGTCCTGCGGCAACGAGAACGTCGGAAAGCTCGCGGGCGCGTACTCCGGCAGATTGGCGACCAGCACCTCCGGCGGCTGCTGGCGGTCCGGGACCTCCTTGAGCCACACGCGCTCGCCCGAGCACAACGCGGTGACCGCGACCCCGCCCGCGACGGCGACGAGCACTCCGAACTGCTCGTTCATGTCGCGGGCGTACGCGAAGTACTCCGACTCGGGCCGATCCAGCGTGTGCAGGACGTCCTCGAACTCGCCGGTCAGCCGATCACCCCTGGTGAACCCGAACTGCGCGAGCTCGTTCAGGGCCTCGCGGCTGACCTGTCCCTCCGCGGACGGCGGGATGTACCGCAGCCCGCCCGCGAAGACCGGATGCGGATCGCCGCACCCGGCGTGACGCATCGCGGTCAACACGGTATTCAGCGTGAGCTCCACTGCGCGCGTGAGCACTACGTCACCCTCCCCTTGGCCGCGGTGCTACTTGCGCTGTTCGCCGATGACCGGCGGCATGGGTTTGACCTCGGTGCCGCCGAACGTCTCGTCGGGGTCGGGGTTGAGCAGGTAGGACGGGGCCTTGTGCTCTTTGTCCTCCTCCTTCTTCTTGCCCTTGCCGCCAGCACCCGCGCCCATCGGCATCCCGTTCGCGCCCTTGGCACCCGCGGCCCCGGCAGGCCCACCCGGCATCCCGGCCCGACCGCCTCCCGGCACCCGCTCACCCGGCATTCCCGCCCCGGAGCCACGTCCCGCACCCCGGCCCGGCTCGTTCGCGCCACCACCGGTCCCGCTGCCACTGCGATAACCGCCGCTGCCGCTACCGCCCGGCCCGCCACCGCCCGGCACATTGCCGGATCCATACGGCCCGAACTCGCCGCCGCCACCCGTCGAGGTGTACGGATTCACCGGCTGCCCGGTCGGCCCGAACTGGTAATTGTTCGACGCCGCGGGCGGCACAATCGGCTTCGGCACATAGGAATTCGCGCGCGTACCGTCCGGAATGGACGATGTGTGTCCCGGCGGCTGCTGCCACCCGCCCGGCCTGTTGGGCTGCTGCCCCGTCTGCCCGCGCTGATCGCCGCCGGTCGTCTGCCCGGTGTTGCCCGTGTTGGTGCCCGGCTGCTGCGTGCTGCGCCCCGTTGTTCCCGTGTCCGTCCCGGTCCCGGTACGGGTATCCGTGCCGAACCCGCGAACCTGCTTACCGTCCTGCCCGCCCGTGTCGCCGGTTCCGCCCGGCGGAGCCATGCTGACCGGCGCCCCGGGATCCCGCAGCTCGGAATATTGCGTCGGAATCCGCGCGTTGTTGTCGCCGCTGGACGAATGGTAAGCACTGAAGGTATCGATATTGTGCTGACTGTCTGCCTGCCACTGTGAAACCTTGTCGCGGTAACCACCGCTGTTGCCGTTGAGCGCGCTGACGAGGTCTTCGGCGGTGAACTCCGGCTGCTGCGCCGGCACCTTCTTCACACTGTTCCTCGCCGAACTGAACGCGGTCATCTGATCCCCAACCGCCTGATCGGCGTTGGAGAGATGCACACTGTCGTCAGCCGACGCCATCGCCAACGGCTCCGTCGAATCAGCCGCCGCTTGAGCAGCCCCACCCTGCCACCCGGAAAGAGTCTTCTCGCGCAACAGGATAACCCGGTTGGACCGGTCATTCAGCTTCTTGCCCAAGTAATCGATTATCCCTTGGGCTTCAGACAGCTTCCCTGTTCCTGGCCCATTGGTGATCTGATCGTAGATCTCGGCGGCTGTCAAAGGCCCCTCGGCAACCATCAGCGCCCTCCCTTGACGTTGGCTAACGCTTCGCCAGCGACCTTCTGGGCAATCTCACACGGATCCTTTTTTCCAATGTTTTTGTCGGAAAGTGTGATCACGCTATCGAGCCTCGAAGTGTCACTGGTGCCGATCGCGACAATGCACTCGCCTTTGGTGTTGCGCCGGTCGCTCACGTCGTAGGCGACGGCGGGGAATCCTGCTATAGGAGGAAGTTCCATGAAGAATTTGTAGTCGTTTCCACGCTGGCGGTAGATCCTGCTTAATCCCGTCGCATCGGCGGTGAAGAAGGATACCTGGACTAGTGTGTTCGAATTTCCCGGTGGCCGCCAAGTGCATGTTGGACCGGCAGGGTCATTGAGGTCGGATTTAGAACGTGCGTCCGCGCCAAGAAGCTCGGAGACCTGTGCTTCTGTAAGGGTTGTGCAGGGGGTTTGATGGTACGAAGTAGTGTCGATCGGGCTGTTGACCTTGGGTACACCTGGCCCGGGGACTTGGTCGGCAGATCCGGGCGGTGGTGCTGTTTGGCTGCGTGAGCTACTCGTGCCGGGTGAAGGTTGGGCATTGCCTGGTGTGTCGGTGGAGCAGGCGGTGAGCGCCAGTGCGACTACTCCGAGCACCGGAGCGATCCGGTGGACTGCTGACCTCACAGAATGCCTCCTCCGGCCTGCCGGACATCACTCTTGCCGGTTTCCTCAGCCGTGGCGTACTTGCCCAAAGCGGCGATGTACTTGTCGGCCATGTCGCGGCAGTACTTCTGGCGTTGTTCGAAGGTCACGGCCAGGGCTTCGCCGGAAGTATGGATTCGGTCCGCGTGTCCAGCGCTGGCGTACTCCTTGCCTGGGCCCACCACGTCGCCCAGGCGCCTGGCGGTCGACGCGTCTTCCTGGAACTCGTCGGCTAGGCCCTTCCAGTCCGCGACCAGGGAGTGGAGGGTGGCTTCGTCGTACTGGAAGCCGGGGGTGTCGCCGGTGAGGTCGGTGACCCAGGAGTTGGCGGGCTTGCCACCGTAGCTGCCGCCAGGCGGCGGCGCCTCGGGCTCGAACCAGCGGATGTTGCCGTTCGGATCGTAGGTCGGCGGCTGCTCAGCCATGGCGTTTCACCCCCGTCACCCCGAATGGTTCCGGTGTGCAAGGGCGAGGGCGCCCCGAAGCCGTCGTCATCACTGTGCTCTCCCCGTAGCAGCAGGGTGCTTTCTCCCCGGCACCCTGCGTAGTCCGACGCACCGGAGCTTACCTGAGTTCCTTCACCGCGTCGTCCGGTCCGCAAGAAGATCCGTACCGGGCTGAATAGCGCTCGTGAACATCGTGACTAAAAGTAATTGCCATTCGGGTGAATGTCTCGACGAGAAGTGCATTTTTCCTGGTGAAGATGCAGATCCGTATGCACACTCAGCGTGATGATTACGCGTAAAGTGGCGCTCGTCGCAGCTCTGGTCCTCCCGCTCGCCCTTTCCGGTTGCGCGACCGAAACCGCGCCGGGACCCGCCTCTGAATCGGCGTCGCCATCGGCGGAATGGGCGCCTCGGCAGCCGCGGCCCGCCGATCGTGACCGGGCCGCGCTGGCGGAGGTGGACAAACTGGACCTTTGCGCATTGATCGACCTCGGCGTCTACGCGAAGCGCAAGGCGAACGACACCCCGGTCAACCTCGTGCCCTGGACGCGTGACGACCGGCGCGAGTGTCGGTTGACGCGCGATGACGCGCCGCTGCTCACGGTGACCGACGAGGAATCGACCGGCGACACCGAACGGCGGTTCAGCACGGTCGTCGACCTGGGCGGGGTCAAGGGTTATCAGCTGGAGAGCCGACGCGGCGGAGAGACCGTCGACTGCGTGTATCGCATTCCGGTCAGTTTCCGTCGCGCGATCCGGATCGATCCGTACGTCGGCAGAGCCGAGGGGCCGCATGCCTGTGAAATGGTCAAGGATTTCGCGGCGGGGGCGGCGGCGAAGCTGCCCAGGAACCTCGTCTATCCGCCGGACGGGCAGGACACCGGGGCGCTAGGGGCATGCGCGGACCTGCTGGGCGGCGAAATCTGCGATCCGGCCGTACCGGTGCCGGTTCCGGAGGATCACCGGGAACTGCTGGTCGCTGGTGAGCACAATCCGAACGTGCTGTGTGCGACGTTCGCCGCAGCGGTTACCCAGGTCTACGGTGCCGGTTTCCGTCCGGTCGCAACGCCGAATGCGTGTTATTTCGTCGAATCACAGCACCGGCTCCAGATCGAAGCCGGATTCACGGCGAGGGGCGACAACGCGGGCATTTTCGGATCGGACACCACGCTGTGGAAGGACAAAAAGAAGATAACCGTGGTCGACAAGCCCGCGGTCATGTATCAGACCCTCGGCGAGGACGAATTCGACATCTACGCCTCGCCTACGGGCGACCTCGACGAACGCGGGCACGTCCGGTTCCGGCTGAGTGCGAAGGATGAACGCGGGATACACAGCGACGCGCACCCAAAGCTGTCCAAAGAGGACTGGGTGCGCGCGCTGCGTGTCATGGAATCCGTGATCGACCGGCACTTCCTCGGCTGGTGATCACGGCGTCGGGGAGCAGGCCGTGGAGCCGACGGTGACGCTGCCGGTGATGCCCGAGTCCGGCGTGAAGTCGATGCGCAGCATGGTCAGGGACATGCTGCCGTCGCCGGGCAGGTTCTGGACGTTGAACACCGCGTTCGCCAGCACGGTTCCGCCGGACTTCGTCAGCGGCTTCGTGTAGTTGGCGGGCATGGGTGAGGGCAGGCCGGTTATGCCGCTGAGACCGCCGAACGTCCAGTTCGCGTTCGTTTGCGTCTGGGTGGCGGTGCAGGTGACCTCGTAGTTGCGGATCCGGACGCGCGGGCCGCCGAGGCTCACCAGCGCGGACAGTTCGAAGTTCGTTCCGGTGGCCTTCGACGTCGTGGTCGTGATGTCGTTGGCGGGGTCGGTCACGGTGGTCGTGCACGACGAGGTGCCGCCGCCGAAGCTGACGCCGGGCTTGGTCACCAGGCCGGATTGCGCGCTCGTCGGGCCTTCGACGGCGCAGGGCGCCAGCGTCGGGATCGTGCTCGTGGTACCGGACTTGGTGAAGTCGGCCGCGCCAAGCGAGGCGACGCCCGCCGGAGTCGTGGCGTGGGCGGGGAGGACGCCGGCGGTCAGCCCTGCCACCAGCAACGCGGTCAGTGCGCCGGCTCGTTTCGCCATCGTGCTGCGCATTTCGTGTCCTCCTCGCTCGCCTTGCTTGTACGAGGTGAATATCCGTCAGGTTGTTCCGGCTGTTGCATTCACGGCCGATGTGTCACTCGTTCGTGCGGGACGACCACCCGATCGCAAATCCAGTCGTGTATCCGGATACAGGTATGTATCTTGACGATCATGCCGACCTACCGCGTGCTCGTCCGGGGCAAGTTCGACCGGCCCGACGAGCCGACCCGAGCCCGGCTGCTCGCCGCCGACCAGCCCGAAATGGCCTTCACCGAAGAGGGTTCGCTGTCCTACAACCACCATCTCGCGAGCTTCGGCTTCCGGATCGTCGTGCACGTCGAGCCGGGGGAGAACGCCGAACGCGAGGCGCGCGACCAAGCCGAGCTGAGGGCGATGGAACTACTCGAGGAACAGCGCTACCCGTATCGGGACCTCGGATCCACCGCGACCTGCATGGACGACATCAAGATCAACCGTCGCGGCCGCTGAACACGACACCGCTCCGCCGGTGTCATGTTCGTCACCGTTTCCGCAGGACAGCGGGTAAACGGCGGCACCGGGCGTACTACTACGCTGGAGGCCGACTCGACTGGTGCATGAGAGAGCGGAGCCGACGTGTCTGTGTCTTCACCAGCCCCCGGGGCGGGATCCAGCCCCGCTGTGCCCGGTGACGCCCTCGCGGACCTGCGCGCGACCGTTGGGCTCCAGATCGCCGACGAGACCCTGCTTCGCTCGATCGCGGGCGGCCTGGCGGAGGTCGAGAAGCTGCTTCGCGACGTCGTGCGCAGCGACGTCCAGGCCGTCAACGACGCGGCGTCGCACCTGGTGGAGGCGGGGGGCAAACGTTTCCGTCCGCTGTTCACGCTGCTCTCCGCCCAGTTCGGGCCGAAGCAGGACGAGCACGTCGTCATCGCGGCCGCCGCGGTGGAGCTGGTGCACCTCGCGACGCTGTACCACGACGACGTCATGGACGAGGCGACCATGCGGCGGGGCGCGGAGAGCGTCAACGCGCGGTGGGACAACACCGTCGCCATCCTGACCGGCGACTTCCTCTTCGCGCACGCTTCGCGGCTCGTTGCGGATCTCGGGACCGACGCAGCGCGGATCATCGCGGAGACCTTCGGCGAGCTCGTCACCGGTCAGATGCGCGAGACCGTCGGGCCCCGCGAAGGGGATGACCCGGTCGAGCACTACCTGACGGTCATCGCGCAGAAGACCGGCTCGCTGATCGCGACATCCGGCCGGTTCGGCGGGATGATGTCCGGCGCCGCCGAGGAGCACATCGAGGCGCTGCGCCGCTTCGGCGACATCATCGGGACCGCGTTCCAGATCTCCGACGACGTCATCGACATCGCCTCGCCTTCGGCCGAGCTGGGCAAGGTGCAGGGCACTGACCTGCGCGAAGGCGTCCGCACGCTGCCGATGCTCTACGCGCTGGCCGATCCCGCCATCGACCCGCGCCTTGCCGAGCTGCTGTCCGGTCCGATCGCCGACGACGCCCTGGTGGCCGAGGCACTCGAACTCCTCCGCCGGTCCAGTGGCCTTGAACGCGCACGGGTGACCCTTTCCGACTACGCTCAGCGAGCACGTGCCGAGCTCGCAGCGCTGCCCGCGTCCCCTGCGCGGGACGCGTGTGAGTCGGTCGCCGACTACCTGGTCGAGCGCACGCACTAAGGGCACTAAGGGGCAGATGGATGTCCATTTTCGGACAGGTGTGGCTGTGGAGCCTGCTGGCGTTCTTCATCGGCGTGCTGCTGACCTGGCTGCTGCTGGTGCTGCCCGCCCGCAAGCGCGTCCGTGAGCTGGAAGGCGCGCTGAGCGACGCCCGCGCCGATGCCGCGCGGATACCGGCGAACGCGGGCGTTCTCGCCGCCGGGGCCGGGGCGGCGGGCGCCGCCGCGGCCGGAACGGCGATCTTCGCGCGGCCGGGTGCCGACGAGGAGCCGCCCGCGCGGGGCTATCCGGACACGATCGTGGAACAGGAGCCGGTCGCGGCTCCGGAGTACGAGCACGCGGCCGAAGAAGGTGTGCTCGGTTCTCACCGCGAGCCGGAGTCTCGGGCGGAGGCGGACGAGGAAGCGCTTACTGCGACGCAGGTCTTCCAGCCGGAACCCGCGTACCCGGCGGAGGATCACGAAGCCGCGTACGCCGCCGAGCCTGCGCCCGAGCCGGAGCCCGCTCCCACTGCGGAGGAGGAGTTCACGCACTCCATCGAGCGAGTGAGCGATCCCGAGCCGGACTACCGCGCCGCCGCGACCGAGTACCTCAGCGTGCCGCCGGAGAGTGGTTACCAGTCGGACGCGACGGAGTACCTGCGCCCGGTCGAGCCACCGTTGCCGGAGGAGCCCGCTCCGCCGGCGGGGTCGTTGTTCACCTCCCCGCTGGAGGACGCCGAACCGGCCGAGTACGAACCCGCGGAGCCCGGCGAATCCGTCGAGTCCTTCGAATCCGGGGCGTCCGGGGCGGCCGAAACCCCGGCGGAGCCGGAAGAACAGCCCGCTCAGACCGGCTCGCTGTTCCAGTCCGAACCCGTCGCCGACGCGCCGCAGCGCTCGATGCTGGAGGAGCGGCTCGAACCGGGTGGCGAACCGGCTTCCCTTTTCCAGCCGTCTTCCCGCACCGAGTCCGAACTGGCGCCCGACTGGTTCGACAAGGAACCGTTGCCGGAGCGGTCCCCGTTCGAGGAGCCCGCTTCCGCCGAATACCTCGGCGAGCACGCGGCTACCGAGCAGTCTCCGTCCACATCGGACACCCCCGCGTACGCCTTCGGTGGCGGCGAGGAAACGGCTTCGGACGGCGTGCTCGAGGACGTTCCGGAGGAGACTCCCGCGGAGGCGACCCAGGTGCTGCCGAAGCGGCAGCCGAGGGAGTCGCCGCGTGGCGGGTTCGAGCCGCCGCGGCCGATCCAGCCGTCGATGCGGCCGGTCGAACGGCGCGACCCGGAACTCACCGGCGGGCACAGCGGATCGCTCTTCGAGCCGTCCGTGCAGCCGAACCAGGTCGCGGCCTCGATGGCGCAGCCGCCGGAGCCGCCGCCCGCGCGGGAAGTGGCCGAGGATTCGGTGCCGCCCGGTCCGTTCGGCCCCGGCTCGGCGATGCCGCGTCCCGGCGGTGGACGTCCCGCCGAGGGCTTCGCGGTCAAGGCGAGCGTGACGGCTTTGCGGTACTGCACCGAGGATTCGCCGCAGTTCCCGCGCATGGTGGCCGAGGTCTGGTTCCGGACGCCCAGCGACGCCGAACGAGTCGGCTTCCGCCCCCTCACCTGAGGTAGCTCCGGCAAAGGTCCGTGAATGCCACATTGAGGGAATCAGAGTCCCTCAATGTGGCATTCACGGACCTCGGAAGCTCTTACGCGACCGTCCAGGTGTCCTTGCCGCGCAACAGGCCCTGCAGATCGGGCGTGCGGGCGGCGCGGGCCTCCTCGACCTGGGCGCGGGCGCCGTCGTCGTAGGTGGGGCGCTCGACCTGGCGCAGGATGCCGGTCGGAACGTGCGTGAGGTTCTGGTCGCCCAGCCGCGTCAGCGCGAAGGCGTACGAGGTGTCAGCGATCGACGGGTCGTGCACCACGAGGTTGTCCTCGCCGATGTCGGCGACCTTGCCGATGTCCAGACCACCCCAGTCACCGCGCTGGACGCCGAACTCGCTCTCCGGGCCGAAGCGGATCGGCTCACCGGCCCGCAGCGGGATCAGCCGCTGCGCCGCCTCGTCCTTGTCCTTGAGGACGTCGAACGCGCCGTCGTTGAAGATCGGGCAGTTCTGGTAGATCTCGACCAGCGCCGAGCCGCGGTGCTTCGCGGCGGCTTCGAGGACCTCGGTGAGGCCCTTGCGGTCGGAGTCCAGCGCGCGCCCGACGAACGACGCCTCGGCGCCGATGGCCAGCGAGAGCGGGTTGAACGGGGTGTCGACCGAGCCCATCGGGGTGGACTTGGTGACCATGCCCTGCCCGGACGTCGGCGAGTACTGGCCCTTGGTGAGCCCGTAGATCCGGTTGTTGAACAGCAGGATCTTGATGTTCACGTTGCGCCGCAACGCGTGGATCAGGTGGTTGCCGCCGATGGACAGCGCGTCGCCGTCCCCGGTGACGACCCATACCGACAGGTCCGGGCGGGCGGTGGCCAGGCCGGTCGCGATCGACGGCGCGCGGCCGTGGATCGAGTGCATGCCGTAGGTGTTGAGGTAGTACGGGAAACGCGAGGAGCAGCCGATCCCGGAGATGAAGACGATGTTCTCGCGCTTGAGCCCGAGCGTCGGCAGGAACGACTGGACGGCGTTGAGCACGACGTAGTCGCCGCAGCCGGGGCACCAGCGGACTTCCTGGTCGGACTTGTAGTCCTTCGCCTTCTGCGGGTCCTCGGTGCTGGGCACGAGGTCCAGACCACCGAGCGTGGGCAGCCCCAGATCGATCGCGGTCACTTGACCCCCTCCGTAACACTGCTGGTGATGATCTCGGTGAACACGTTCTGCAGTTCCTCGGCCTTGAACGGCAGCCCGGCGACCTTGGTGTGCGAGTGCACGTCGACGAGGTACTTCGCCCGCAGCAGGAGTGCGAGCTGGCCGAGGTTCATTTCCGGGACGACGACCTTGTCGTAGGAACGCAGGACGTCGCCGAGGTTGGCGGGCAACGGGTTCAGGTGCCGCAGATGCGCCTGCGCGATCGGCATCCCGAGCTTGCGCACCCGGCGGCACGCCGCGCCGATCGGGCCGAACGAGGAGCCCCAGCCGAGCGCGAGCACGCGGGCCTTGCCACCGCTGGGATCGTCGACGACGACGTCCGGGACGTCGATGCCGTCGATCTTCGCCTGGCGCAGGCGGACCATCTTGTCGTGGTTGTCCGGGTCGTAGGAGATGTGGCCGGTGCGGTCGGCCTTCTCCAGCCCGCCGATGCGGTGCTGGAGCCCGGCGGTGCCGGGGATCGCCCACGCGCGGGCCAGCGTCTCGGGATCGCGCACGTACGGCCAGAACTCGCCGGATTCGTTGTCGGAGTTGGGTTCCGACGCGAACTCGACGCGCAGGTCCGGCAGGTCGGCGACGTCCGGGATGAGCCACGGCTCGCTGCCGTTGGCGATCGCGCCGTCCGAGAGCAGCAGCACCGGGGTGCGGTACTTCAGCGCGATGCGGGTGGCTTCGAGCGCGGCGTCGAAGCAGTCCGCAGGCGAGAGCGGCGCGACGATCGGCACCGGGGATTCGCCGTTGCGGCCGAACATCGCCTGCAGCAGGTCGGCCTGTTCGGTCTTGGTCGGCAGTCCCGTCGACGGCCCGCCGCGCTGGACGTCGATGACGACCAGCGGCAGCTCGGTCATCACGCCGAGGCCGACGGCCTCCGACTTCAGCGCGACACCGGGACCGGAGGTCGAGGTGACGCCGAGCGCGCCGCCGTAGGAAGCGCCGAGCGCGGCACCGATCCCGGCGATCTCGTCCTCGGCCTGGAAGGTGATGATGCCGAAGTTCTTGTGCTTGCTCAGTTCGTGCAGGATGTCCGACGCCGGGGTGATCGGGTACGTGCCGAGCAGGATCTGCAGGCCGGACTGCTGCCCGGCGGCGACGATCCCGTACGCGAGCGCGGTGTTGCCGGTGATCTGGCGGTAGGTGCCCTTGTTCAGCTTCGCCGGGGCGACCTCGAACGTCGTCGCGAAGGATTCGGTGGTCTCGCCGTAGTTCCAGCCCGCGCGGAAGGCGAGGATGTTGGCCTCGGCGATGTCGGGCTTCTTCGCGAACTTCTCGCGCAGGAACCGCTCGGTGCCCTCGGTCGGCCGGTGGTACATCCACGACAACAGGCCGAGCGCGAACATGTTCTTGCAGCGCTCGGCGTCCTTCTTGCCGAGCCCGGTGTCCGCGAGCGCACCCTGCGTCAGTGTCGACATGGCGACGCGGTGTACCTGGAACGAGGACAGCGTGTCGTCGTCGAGCGGGTCGTTGTCGTAGCCGACCTTGACCAGGTTCCGCTTCGAGAACTCGTCGGTGTTGAGGATGATCGTCCCGCCCGACGGGACGTCGCCGAGGTTCGCCTTCAGCGCGGCGGGATTCATCGCGACGAGGACGTCGGGACGGTCGCCGGGGGTCAGGATGTCGTAGTCGGCGAAGTGCACCTGGAACGAGGAGACGCCGGGGATGGTGCCCTGGGGCGCCCGGATCTCGGCGGGGAAGTTCGGCATCGTCGACAGGTCGTTGCCGAACGCCGCGGCCTCCGACGTGAAGCGGTCGCCGGTCAGCTGCATACCGTCACCGGAGTCGCCGGCGAACCGGATCACCACGCGGTCCAGCTTGCTGACCTCGGTCGGCCTGGAAGCGGCCAGGCTCGCGGAGGCGCCGTTGCCGTTCGCACTCGTGCTCATGGGTCAGGGATTCCCTCTCTCCCGACATGCTGCGTGGCCCGGGTCGGCTCCTCGGGTGGACGCCCGCCCGGTGGTGTCGGCTCCGGCCACAGGGCCTTCCACGAGGTTAGCTCGTACCGGACCTCAGGGTCGTCGGGTGCCCGCTCGATGGACGCCTTCCGGGCTGCTGTTCCGGCGTCGCTCGCCGGACGTCCTATTTACCTGTAACTGATGGTAACGGTTAAGCGCGCGGATCGCTGTGACCCACGTCTCGGCGCCGACCGTAGTGGCCGGGTGTCGAGGTCTTCTCAACGCCCGCTGATACGGGCCTTCATCGCCGCGAGCCGTTCCGCGAAGGCCGGTGAGGCCAGCGAAGCGAGCTGCGGCTTGATCTCGGCGTTGACCGCGTCGGCGTGCTCCGTGAGTCCGCGGCTGTTCCGCAGTGACTCCTTCGTCGCGAGGACAACGTCGCGCGGTGCGGCCACGGCCGGAGCGGCGAGGTCGAGTGCGGCGGTGAGCAAGGCGTCGTGATCGCCGTCGACGACCCGGAGCGCGAGCCCGGCCCGTACGGCGGCTTCGGCGTCGAGTACTTCGCCGAACAGTGTCATCGCCGCCGCTTGCTGGCTGCTGACGGCTCGCTGAACCATCCACGTCATCCCGCCGCCGGGATGCAGCCCCAGTTCCAGGAACCGGGCGACGAACTTGGCGCGGGGTCCGGCGAGGCGGACGTCCGCGGCGAGCGCGAGGTTGAGTCCCGCGCCGACGGCCGCGCCGCCGACCGCGGCGATCGTCGGAAGCCGACATCGGGCCACGGCTAGGAAACCGTCGTAGATCGCGCGGAGGCCTTCTTCGTTCGCGGTGCCCAGGGCGGTCAGGTCGGCGCCCGCGCAGAACGCCGGGGGAGCGCCGGTGACGACCACGGCGTGCACGGCCGTGTCCGCTTCGGCTCTCGCGACGGCTTCGGCCAGTTCGGCGGAGAGGTCGAGCGTGAGTGCGTTGCGGGTGTCCGGGGCGTCGACGGTCAGCAGCGCGACGCCCTTGTCGTGTTCGCTGCGGATGGTGTCGCTCATCCTCCGAGCGTGACACGGAACACGCGGCGGGTTCCCGGAATGTGGCGCACACCGCCCTTTTCGGTGCTGTTTCAAGATTCGGGAGAGGGCGGTCGTTCCAACAGGCGAGACAACACGACCGTGGAGACGGTCCGGTCGACGATCTCCAGACCGCGCAGCCGCTCCAGCGCCGTCTCCAGATGGTGGATGTCGCTCGCGCGCAGATGCACGATGGCGTCGGCGGCGCCGGACACCGTGTAGGCGGCGACGACCTCGGGCAGTGGTTCGAGCCGGGCGCGGATCCGCGCGGGCGTGATGTTGCCGTTGCAGGTGACCTCGACGAACGCCTCGGTGCCCCAGCCGAGCGCCTCGGGGTCGACGACGGCCGTGAAACCCCGCAGGACACCGGTTTCCAGCAGCCGGTCGACCCGCCGTTTCACCGCCGGGGCGGACAGGCCGACGACCTTGCCGATCTCGGCGTAGCTGGAGCGCGCGTTCGCCACGAGGCACGAAACGATTCGCTGGTCGATGGTGTTCACGCGCAATGTTTAGCATGCGGATGCGCAGTGAACAGTGATTGATTGCGGTATTAGGCGCCCCTTACCCTGCAATCATGCAGGGATCCCGACCGCTGGAGCAGCCGCGCGTGCCCACCACGCGCCGATACCTGATGTGCCCGCCGCGGTTCTTCGCGGTGGAGTACGCGATCAACCCCTGGATGGACCCGACCCAACCGGCGAGCGCCGAGGTCGCGCTCGAACAGTGGACGGCGCTGCGCGACACGTATCGCAGGCTCGGCCACACCGTCGAAGAGATCGACCCCGAACCCGGCCTCCCGGACATGGTCTTCGCCGCCAACTCCGGCACGGTCGTCGCGGGCCGCGTCCTCGGCTCGCGGTTCCGCGCGCCGCAGCGGGCCGCGGAGGCCGAGCACTTCCGCCGCTGGTTCGTCGAGCACGGCTACCGCGACATCACGATGCCGGAGAAGATCAACGAGGCCGAGGGCGACTTCGCCTGGACAGGGAACCTGCTGCTGGCGGGCACCGGCTTCCGCACAGACCCCGCGGCGCACGCCGAGGCACAGGAGGTCCTCGGCGTACCGGTGGTTTCGCTGAACCTCGTCGACCCGCGCTACTACCACCTCGACACCGCGTTGTTCGTGCTCGCCGAAGCCACCGACACCACCCGTGCGCAGATCGCGTACTACCCGGAGGCGTTCTCGCCGGGGTCGCGCCGGGTGCTGGAGCGGCTCTTCCCGGACGCCGTGCTGGCCGACGCCGCCGACGCGGAGTGCTTCGGGCTCAACGGTGTTTCCGATGGCCGCAACGTCGTCCTGCCGGTCGAGGCGACCGGATTGGCCGCACGCCTGGAAAAGCAGGGCTACGAGCCCGTCTTCGTGGACATTTCGGAGCTGCGCAAGGCCGGTGGCGGGCCGAAATGCTGCACGATGGAGATCCGCAAAGGCTAACTGCCGGTAAAAAGATGTAACTCTCGCGCTAATCGCTCGATAGATCCACGAACCCGACCGAAAGATCTGAGCGAGGCGAGAGATGGCGGTGGCGGTCAATCTGGCCGTGCACGGGATAGGCCGCCCGGCCAGGGCGCTCGACCCCGGGGAGGACGAGCGCTGGGTGACCGAGGAGCAGTTCGAGCAGCTGCTCGACGCGGTCGCCGGGCGGACGGACGTGCACCTGAGCTTCGACGACGGCAACTCCTCCGACGTCGAGATCGCGTTGCCGCGGCTGGTGGAGCGTGGCTTGCGTGCCGAGTTCTTCCCACTCGCGGGCAAGCTCGGCGAGCGGGGTTACGTGGATTCCGACGGCGTGCGCGAACTCGTGCGCGCGGGGATGACCATCGGGTCGCACGGCTGGGAGCACCAAGACTGGCGGCGGCTCGACGACCGGCGCGCGCGGCGGGAACTCGAGAAGGCGCCGCGGGTGCTCGGCGAGCTGAGCGGGACGCCGGTGCGGCGTTTCTCGCTGCCCTACGGCGCTTACGACCGCCGAGTGCTCGGGCGGCTGCGTGCGGCCGGGGCGATCCGGGTGTACACGAGCGACGGTTTCCCCGCGCGGGCGGACAGCTGGCTGCAGTCGCGCACCGAGGTACGGCACGATCTCGACCAGCGGTGGCTCGATGACGTCCTCGCCGGCGCGGGCACTGTGTACCGTCGAGCGGGACGCTGGGCCGCTCGCTGGGTGCGGCGCGTCGCGCGCTAGCTGGCGCTTCTTCACGCGCGTTTGAACAGTGGGAAAACTACTCACGCCTGGCTCTTGAGTTCGGTGACGCTGCGGTGCATCCTAAGTACCCGCCGCGCACGTAAGGAAGTCTTCCTAACAAATGGGAGCCAGGTTATGCGGAAACTGATCCTGCTCGTGACCCTCTTGCTGGCCGCGGCGGTGACCCCATCGGCTGTGGCCGCGCCTTTGGGTGCGTCTTTGGGTGCTCCGGCTGATGCTTCTGGTGCTTCTGTACAGGCGGGGCCGAGTGCGGCGGAACTGCTGGCGAAAACCGCGGGCTGCAAGCAGATCTCGAAGGGCAAGTACAAGACCGACGAGGAAACCGGTGCTTCGATCCCGGTGTGTGATGCCAACGGTGCCGTGTTCTGGAAGGCCGACATGGACATCGACTGCGACGGTCAGCGGACCGCGCAGTGCAACGAAAAGACCGACTGCTGCTTCCTGCCGGACACCGCTTTCCCGCAGTCCGACGGGAAACCGCTGAACGCCGCTGCGTTGCCGTATATCGTCGTGCCGCAGGCGAGCGGGATCTGGAACTACGAGGCGTCCAAACTGAAGGGCGCGGGTTCCTGCGCGGTGATCTACAACAACAAGGTGGTCTACGCGGTCATCGGGGACACCGGGCCGAAGTCCATCATCGGTGAGGCCTCCTATGCCACCGCCAAGGCACTGGGCATCAACCCCGACCCGAAGAACGGTGGCGTCGACTCCGGCGTGACCTACATCTGCTTCAAGAACTCCACGGTGTCGCCGATCGAGAACCACAGCAAGGCGACGTCGGTCGGTGAGGGGCTGGCGACGAAGTTCGTGCAGAGCAACTGATTCTTTCTCGATCTTCTGCGAGGGGCGCCTTCGGTGCGGTGGTCGCGTCGGGGCGCCCTTTGGCGTGTTCAGGTCCACAAAGGACGGAGAGGTGGGTGTGCTGAAGGACGCCTTCGGTGCGCTCCGTGCGCTCAAGGCGTCCTTCAGTGCCGGGAAGTCTCGCCTGCCAAGCCTGCCGGACGCCGTGAAGGCCTCCTTACCGGCGCTCAGCGCCCTTAAGGACCCCTTCGCGGCTAGACTGTCCACAAAGGACAAGCCTGCTGGCGCTGAACTGGGTGCCGAGGGACGCCTTGGGTGCGTTGAGTGCGACAAGGGCGTCCCTCGGTGCATCGAGCGCACCGAAGGCGTCCCTCGGCACACCGCCCAGCACTCGCTGCGGCAGATATCCACAGCCATTCGTGATTGTGGACAACTTCCCTTCCCGGAGCGCTTTTCGCGGGTTTTGTCGTACCCGGGCGATAGAATGTTGCGGGGACGCCCCCCAAGGGAAGGGTGGGGGAGGGGGTTAGGGCGGAGCGGAGCCGCGGTGATCGCCGGGTGAGTCGATCATCGGAGGCCCGGTGTCAGGGGTTCCGTTGTGTGCCAAGGATAGTGGGCCGAACGGACGTGGGGAGAGTCAAGGAAGCGTAACGACACGCACCGTCGCCGAATCGACGCGTGGGAAGCGGTAACGAACCGCGCGCGGGTACCGACCAAGGGTGCAGCGAATCCGGCTGGAGGGTGTGTCGTGAAGATCAGCGTCTTCGGGCTGGGCTACGTGGGCTGCGTGTCCGCCGCGTGCCTCGCCGGTCGTGGTCATCAGGTCGTCGGGGTGGACGTCAACCCGATCAAAATCGATCTCGTCACCCGGGGCAAGGCCCCGGTGGTCGAGGAACGCATCGGCGAGCTGACGGCGGAGGTCGTGGCGTCCGGGGCGCTGCGCGCCACCACCGACGTCGCCGAGGCCGTCGCCGCCAGTGAGATCTCGCTCGTCTGCGTCGGTACGCCGTCGGCGCCCAACGGCAGCCTTTCCACCGCGTACCTCGAACGCGTCGCGGAGGAGATCGGCGAGGCACTGAGCGCGAAAGCCCGGCGCCCCGAAGGGGCCCGCCACACGGTCGTCTTCCGCAGCACCATGCTGCCCGGCACCTGTCTCGACCTGCTGGTTCCCATTCTGGAAAAGGCCTCCGGCGGCACCGCCGGGGTCGACTTCGGGGTCGCGGTGAACCCGGAGTTCCTGCGCGAGGGCAGCAGCGTCCGCGACTTCTTCGACCCGCCGAAGACCGTCATCGGCGAGTTCGACAAGCAGAGCGGCGACGCCGTCGCGCAGCTCTACGAAGGTCTGCCCGGCGACGTCTTCCGCGTGCCGATCCCGGTCGCCGAGATGACCAAGTACGCCGACAATGCCTTCCACGGCTTGAAGATCGGCTTCGCGAACGAACTCGGCGCCGTCTGCCGCGCGCTCGGGCTCGACTCGCACCAGGTCATCGACGTCTTCCTCGCCGACCGCAAGCTCAACATCAGCCCGGCCTACCTGAGACCCGGGTTCGCGTTCGGCGGCTCCTGCCTGCCGAAGGACCTGCGTGGCCTGGTCTACGCCGCGCACCGCGCCGACGTGTCGGTGCCGATCCTCGCGCACGTGCTCCCGTCGAACGACGAGCACCTGCAGCGCGCGTTCGACCTCGTCGCCCGCACCGGGAAGCGCAAGATCGGCCTGTTCGGGCTGTCGTTCAAGCCCGGCACGGACGACCTCCGCGAGAGCCCGCTCGTCGAACTGGCCGAACGGCTGCTCGGCAAGGGCTACGACCTCAAGATCTACGACGCCAACGTCAGCCTGTCCCGGCTGATGGGCGCCAACCGCGAGTACATCGAGAGCAGGCTCCCGCACCTCGGCCAGCTGCTCGCGGGCTCCATCGGCGAAGTCCTCGCCCACGCCGACGTGTGCCTCGTCGGCAGCTCCGACGCCGCGGTCGCCGACGCGCTCCCGCACGGCGGCGACCAGGTGCTCATCGATCTCGTCCGCCTCCCCGACGCCGCCACGCGCCGGAACGAAAAGGGATACGTCGGCCTTGCCTGGTAAAAGAGCCCTGATCCTCGTCGAGAATCTTTCGGTCCCGTTCGACCGCCGGGTATGGCAGGAGAGCACGACCCTGCGCGACGCGGGGTGGGAGGTGCACGTCATCTGCCCGCAGGGCACCAAGCGGGACACCGAGGCGTACGCGGAGATCGACGGCGTCCACATCCACCGGTACCCGCTCAAGGCCGCGACCGGTGGCCCCGCCGGGTACCTGCAGGAGTACGGATCCGCGCTGTGGCACACCTTCCGGCTCGCGCGGAGGATCGGCCGCGTCGACGTCGTGCACGCCTGCAACCCGCCGGACCTGCTCTTCCTCGTCGCGCTGCTGCTCAAACGCCAGGGCGCCCGGTTCATCTTCGATCAGCACGATCTATGCCCCGAGCTGTATCTTTCGCGCTTCGACCGCGGCGAGGACTTCCTCTACCGCGGGGTCTGCGCGCTCGAACGCGCCACCTACCGCGCCGCCGACGTCGTGATCTCGACCAACGAGAGCTACCGCGAGGCCGCGCTGACCCGCGGGAAGAAGTCGCCCGACGACGTCTTCGTGGTGCGCAGCGCGCCGGTGATCGACCGCTTCCAGCAGGTCCCCGCCGAACCCGAACTCAAGCGCGGCAAGCCGCATCTGCTCTGCTACCTGGGGGTCATGGGCCCGCAGGACGGCGTCGACTACGCCCTGCGTGCGCTCGCCGCGCTGCGTGACGAGGTCGGCCGTGACGACTGGCACGCCGCGTTCGTCGGCTCCGGAGACACTTTCGACGAGATGGTCGCGCTGTCGAAACAGCTCGGGCTGGCCGATCAGGTCGAGTTCACCGGCCGCATCCCGGACGCCGATCTGGTGCGCTACCTGTCGGCCGCCGACGTCTGCCTCGCGCCCGACCCGCTGAACCCGCTCAACGACGTGTCGACGATGAACAAGATCATGGAGTACATGGCCATGAGCCGCCCGATCGTCTCGTTCGACCTGCGGGAGGCGCGGGTTTCGGCGGGGGACGCGGCCCTCTACGCGCCCGCCAACGACGTCGGCGAGTTCGCGAAGCTCATCGCGAAGCTGCTCGACGATCCCGCCGAGCGTGAGCGCATGGGCGAGCTGGGCAAGGAACGCGTGAACGGGCCGCTTTCGTGGGACAACTCCCGCACCGCGTTACTCGCTGCCTACGAGCGCGCGACCTCCTGAGTGCCGAGTACAAAACTTTGAACAAAACTCCGGCGTAGCTGTAACCAATGTCGTGAACGCGACGACGGGTGGGATGAAAGCCGCGCTTCCAGCGGTGACAAGCCTTTACCAAGGCCGGATTGGTATCCACCGGCACAGTACGAGGGGAGACCCCGGCGTTGCGTGACGATACGGTGCGCCTGTCCATGGTCGGGCAGGTTCTCCGCAGGCGTTGGCGGCTGCTCGCTGTCCTCGTCGTGGTGGGGGGCCTGGCCGGTGCCGGCGCTTCCCTGCTGTTCTCCCCCGGCTACAAGACCACCGCGAGCGTGCTGATGCAGGGCCCCCGGCAGGCCGACGAGCTGCTGACCCAGGCCCAGGTCGCGACCAGCTCCGTGGTGCTCGACCGGTCCGCCGCCAACCTCGGCTGGCACGTCTCCTCCGACGACCTCCGCAAGCGGATCACCGCCTCGGCCGCGCAGGGCAACGTGGTGACCCTGGAAGTCTCCGGCGCCACCGCCGACGCGGCGAAACAGCTCGCCGACCAGGTCGCGGACCAGTTCGTGAAGTACTCGACCCAGCTGCTGGCCAACAGCATGGACCCCGCCGGGCAGCTCGCGCGGGAACAGCGGGAGACCCTGCGCCAGCAGGTCGTGCAGACCAACCAGAAGATCTCCGATCTGCAGCGTTCGGTCGAGGGCAAGGACCTGACCGTGGAAAGCGTCCAGGCCCGCACCCAGCTCGAAGGGCTGCGGACCTCGCTGGAGCAGGCGATCAACAACCTCAACCAGGCCGACGCCGCCACCGGGCAGGGCAACATGGTCGTCATGGGCCCGGCCGCGCGGCCCAGCGCCGCGGCGGCGCCGACCATGGTCCAGTTCGTCGCGGGCGGCGCCGTGTTGTTCTTCCTCGTCGGAGTCCTCGGCCACCTCTTCGCCGCGCGCGCGGACCGCAGGCTCCGGAGCGAGACGGAAATCGCCGCCGCGCTCGGTGCCCCGGTCCTTTCCGCGATCGACGTCCCCGACGCCGCCGCCCCGGCCGCCGCCACCGGACTCGGCGGGAAACTGCGCCGCGCGGTGGGCGGCGACCGGCCGTGGCACGTCCCGCGGCTCGAAATCCCGGCGGACGACCTCAACCGCGACGTCCGCTACCGGCGTGTCCTGACCCGGCTCGGGCTCACCCACGGCACCCGCGAGCGGATTCTGGTGCTCACCGCGGACGACGACGGGCCCGCGGCGGGCGCCGCCGAACAGCTCGGCGTCGCGGCCGACGCCGAGGCCGTCCCACGGTCGGCGATGGACCGTGCCGAGATCGTCGCCTCGCGTCCGATCGTCCTCGACGGCGGCGGCGTGACGGGCGTGCTCGTCGTGCTCGGCGCGGGTTCGCGGACCGCGTGGGAGCTGGTCGGGATCGCCGAGGCCTGCGCGGACGCCGGGCACGAGATCCTCGGCGCGCTGCTGGTCCATCCGGTGCGGCCCGGTGCGGAACCCTCGAAAAGCCAGGACACCGTCCGGCGCGACGCGATGGCGGGTTCGGCGTGACTACCCGGCAAACCTCCTCCCAGCCGCTGCTCGACCTGCCGCGGCTGATCGCCTCGGTCCGCCGGGGCCGCAGGCTGTGGCTTTCCCTCGCCCTGCTCGGTCTTGTAGCAGGCGGCGCGCTCGCGGTCGTCCTGCCGTCGCCGCCGACCGCGGTCACGAAGATCATCGTGCTGCACAAGGACGATTCCCCGACCGACAGCGGCACGCTGATCCGCACCGACGTCGCCCTCATGCAGACGACGCAGATCGCCGGCGCCGCGCTGAAAGCCGTCAACAGCACGCAGAAACCGGAAGACTTCCTGAAGGACTACCAGGGTCTCGGCCTGACGAACAACGTCCTGCAGGTGACGGTCAAGGGCACCAGCGCGGCCGACGCGACAGCGCGCGCCAAGGCACTCGCCGACGCGTTCATCGCCGATCACGCGCAGCGCAACCAGGCCGCCGCGTCCGCGCAGGCCAAGGCGCTGAGCGATCAGCGCAACCAGATCCAGGCCCAGCTCGCCGACGTCGACGCGCAGATCGCGGAGAAGGAGAAGACGAACGTCAGGGGCCGGACGGCAGGCAACGCGACGGAACTCGAAACGCTGTACGGCAGGCGCGCCGCGCTCACCGCGCAGATCTCCGACTTCGAACAACGCGCGCAGCAGGCCGGGATCGGCACCCCGCAGATCGCCGCGGGCACGCAGATCATCGAGACACCGCGGGTCCTGCCGCGTTCGCTGCTCAAGACCGGCGCGCTCAACAGCGGTATCGGTCTCGCGCTGGGCCTGGCACTGGGGCTCGCCCTCGCGCTCGTCACCGGCGTCGTGCGGGACAGGCCGGTGCTGCGCCGCGAGATCTCCGAACACCTCGGTGCGTCGGTCATCGCACAGCTTTCTTCGCCGCCGCGCGGTCCGGTCAAACTCTGGCGACGTTCACGCGGGGTCACCGACCGGAAGAGGATCGCGACGACACTCGTCCGCGCGATCCGCTCCGACGCCGGGTCCGTGTCGTTGCTGGAACTCGGCTGTCCGAAGGTCACCGCCGCGCTCGCCCTCGACATGGCAGCTGAACTCGATGAGCCGGTCGCGCTCGTCGACGATCTGCCGGGCGGGGAGCTGCGCACGCTCGCCGCCGCCTCGGGCAGCGAGGCCAGGCTCGTGGCCGTCGACGCCCCACCGGCCGAGCCCGAGGAACGCCGGATCGGCGTCGGCTCGGTCTCGCCGGGGGTGGCGTGGACCGACCTTGACGCGCTCGGCGAGGAGACCGTGCTCGTCGTGCGGGCAGGGAAGGAAAGCACGCTGTGGCTGCACACCGTGGCGCGGCAGCTGGCCGACCGGGCCATCCCGATCATCGGCGTCGTCGTGGTCGACCCCGATCCGCGCGACCGTACCGACGGCACGTTGTGGGACGGCCTGCACACCGCGTTGCGCGGCCGTGCGGCCGCACAGCGGTCGAAGGAACTGGACGTCCCCGAAACCACGCCGGCGATTCCGGAACCGGTGGACGACGGACGGAAGATCTCGGACTCCGAGGCCCCGACGAGGATTCTGGCGCCGGTCAAGCCGGTGGCGAAACCCAAGCCGGGCAAGCAAATCCGCAACGGCGTGCCACGCAGGCCGACACCGTTGCTGCACGATCCCGCGCACAAGGGCGAACTGCCGACCGAGCACTTTTCGCCGGTCACCGGGGAGAAGAACGCGGAAGTCTCGTGACGACCGCACCCAGTTCCACGAATTGAAGGGGACGCCACGCAGATGTGCGGCATCGCAGGCACCTATCTCTGGCCCGACGGCGGCCCGCTCACCCAGCGGCTCACGAAGGCGCTGGCCCACCGCGGCCCGGACGGCGCCGGCCACTACGAGCACGCCGCCGGCGCTGGGGAAGTCCACTTCGGACACCGACGGTTGTCGATCATCGACCTGTCGGAGACCGGCGCGCAGCCGATGGTCGCCGACGGCCTCGCGCTGACCTACAACGGAGAGCTGTACAACGCGCCGGAGCTGCGTGCCGAACTGGAGGCGGCCGGGGTGCGTTTCCGTGGCACCTCGGACACCGAGGTGGTGTTGCAGGCGTGGCGGGTGTGGGACATCGGATGCCTGCCGCGGCTGCGGGGCATGTTCGCGTTCGCGGTGTTCGACGAACGCTCCGGCGAACTCGTGCTGGCCCGCGACCAGCTCGGTATCAAGCCGCTGTTCCTGGTACGACGTGGCGGCGGGGTGGTGTTCTCCTCGGAGCTGAAGGCGCTCGCGTCCGAACTCGGTGGCTCGCTGCGCATCGACGAAGCCGCCCTCGTGGCCTCGCTGCTGTACTACTGGGTGCCGGACGGCCGGTGCGCGTTCCGGGAGGCCGAGAAGCTCCCGCCCGGCAGCTGGCTGCGCTTCCACCCCGACGGACGAACCGAACAGGGCAGCTTCTGGTCCCTGCGCGAGGTCGCGGCCGAGGGCGCCGAATACACCGGTGACGTCGATCTGGACGCGGTTGTCGCCGAGTCGACAAGGAAACACCTGCTCGCGGACGTCCCCGTCGCGACGTTCCTTTCCGGTGGGCTCGATTCGAGCTACCTGACCGCGCTCGCCGCCCGCGAGCAGCCGGGGATTTCGGCTTACACCATCGGTTTCCGCGCCGAGGACGCGAAGTTCGAGGCCATGCCGGACGATCTGCGCTACGCCCGGCAGGTCGCCGCTAAGTTCGGCGTCGACCTGCACGAGATCGAGATCGCGCCGCAGGTGCTGGACCTGCTGCCGCGGATGACCTATCACCTCGACGAGCCGATCGGCGATCCGGCGGCGATCAACACCTTCCTGATCTGCACCGCCGCGCGGGAGGCCGGGGTGAAGGTCATGCTGTCCGGGATGGGCGCCGACGAGCTGTTCGCCGGTTACCGCAAGCACCTCGCGAACGTCCTGGCGCTGCGGTACCAGCAGGTCCCCGGCGCGCTGCGCAAACCAGTCCATTCCCTTGTGGACAGACTGCCGGTCGCGACGGCGAAGCGGGGCTTCCGCTCGGTGCGGTTCGCGAAGCGATTCCTTTCGTTCGCCGAGCTGCCGGAGGAGACGGCGTTCCGGCGCAGCTACACGATGTACGACCGGGCCGAGCTGCTCGATCTGCTCAACCCGGACCTTTCGTCCACTGTGGACGACGTGCTGACCGAGCACGCCGACACGTACAACGACAACGTCCTCGACGACTTCGTCAACCGGATGTGCCTCGCGGACTCCCGGCTGTTCCTGCCCGGCCTGAACCTGACCTACACCGACCGGTCCAGCATGGCGGCCTCGACCGAGGTGCGGGTGCCCTTTGTGGACGTCGAGGTCGTCAAGGCCGCCTTCCGTATCCCCGGCAACCGCAAGATCGTGGGGCGGCAGGGGAAGATGGCGCTCAAGCAGGCCGCACTGTCCATTTTGCCCGGTGAGATCGTGCACCGGCCGAAGGGCCTGTTCAGCGCGCCGATCCGGGCGTGGATGAGCCGGGACCTCGCACCCGTGGTGCGGGAGGTCGTCAACGACGGCGAACTCGTCAAATCCGGGTTCCTGCGGCGCGAGGCGTTGCAGCGGCTCGTCGACGAGGACGCGGCCGGGCAGCAGGACCGGTCGAAACACCTCTGGCACGTACTGACTCTCGAATACTGGTACCGCGGCGCCACCGCCGCGGGCGCGGGCAGCGGTAACAACTAGGAGTGACGTGAAACAGGTAGTGCAGAACTACAAGAGCGGTGAGCTGGCCCTTCTCGAGGTGGCCGCGCCGGCGTGCAAGGCGGGCGGGGTGCTCGTGCGGACGCTGTTCTCGCTGATCTCCACCGGCACCGAGATGATGAAGGTCTCCGAGGCGAGCCTTTCCTTGGTGGGCAAGGCCCGTGCCCGGCCGGACCAGGTCGCGAAGGTTGTGCAGAGCGTGGCCACCAACGGCCTCGCCGCCACCTACCGCAAGGCCATCAACAAGCTCGACTCCTACACTCCGCTCGGCTACTCGCTGTGTGGCGTGGTGGAGCAGGTCGGCGACGGCATCGAGGACGTCCAGATCGGTGACCTCGTGGCCTGTGCGGGCAACGAGCAGGCGCTGCACGCCGAGCTGAACTGGGTGCCGAAGAACCTGTACAGCCGCGTTCCCGCCGGGGTCGATCCGCGGCACGCCGCCTTCGGCACCGTCGGTTCGATCGCGATGCAGGGTGTCCGGCGCGGGGAACCGCAGCTCGGCGATGTCGCGCTGGTGATCGGGCTCGGCCTGATCGGCCAGCTCGTCGTGCAGCTGCTGACCGCGTCCGGTGTCCGCGTCATCGGTGTCGACCCGGACCCGACGCGCTGCGAACTCGGCGAAAAGCTCGGCGCGCTGGCGTGCGGGAATCCGGCGTCCGAGCAGATCGAGGCCGCGGTCGCCGAAATCACCGCGGGCCACGGCGTCGACCAGGTCTACCTCGCGGCGGGTGGCAGCACGAACGAGCCGGTGGAGCTGGCCGCGAAGCTCGCGCGCGACCGCGGCCGCATCGTCGACATCGGCAAGTGCAAGCTCGACCTGCCGTGGAACGCTTACTACGAAAAGGAACTCGAGGTCCGGTTCTCCCGTTCGTACGGACCCGGCCGCTACGACCCGGAATACGAACTCCAGGGCCGCGACTACCCGATCGGCCAGGTGCGCTGGACGGAACGCCGCAATATCGAAAGCGTTCTCGACCTGATCGCCCGCAAGCGCATCGACGTCGAACCACTGATCTCGCACGTCGCGGACTTCTCGACCGCCGTCGAGACGTACCGCAAGCTCAACGACGGCGAGCTGAAAGCGGTGGCGGTGCTCTTCCGCTACCCGGACGCGCTGGCCGACGTCCATGTCCAGGAAGCCATTCTCACGGCGCCGCGGGTGGCTCCGGCGACCAAGGTCGCGAAGGCGCTTCCGCTGGGGCAGCCGCTGCGGCTCGGCTTCATCGGCGCGGGGAACTACGCGTCCTCGATGCTCCTGCCGCATCTGGCCGAGATGACCGATGTCCAGCTCCGGCACGTGGCCACCACCTCGGCGCTGTCCGGAGCCAACGCTCAGCGCAAGTTCGGCTTCGCCGAGGCGTCCACCGAGGTCGACAAGGTACTGGAGGACCCGTCGATCGACGCGGTGTTCGTCGTGACCCGGCACAGCTCGCACGCCGAGCTGACCCGCCGCGCGTTGCTCGCGGGCAAGGCCGTGTTCGTCGAGAAACCCCTTGCCCTGTCGGAAAAAGAGCTGACCACCGTGGTGGAGGCTATCGAGGAGTCGGGCAACGACCGGCTCCAGGTCGGGTTCAACCGCCGCTTCGCACCGCTGCTGCTGGAGGCGCGGGGCCAGTTCGGCCCGCGGGTCGGCGCGGCTTCGGTGCGCTACCTCGTCAACGCCGGACGTCTCGAGCACAACAGCTGGTACAACCAGGTCGACAGCGAGGGCTCGCGGTTCGCCGGTGAGGGCGGGCACTTCATCGACACGGTGAGCTGGCTGCTCGGCAGCGACCCGGTTTCGGTGTACGCGTGCGCGACTCCGAGCGGCGCCGACCTCCAGATCCTCCTGCGCTACCCGGACGGCTCGACGGCTTCGATCAGCTACGCCACCAGCGGGTCCAGTGGTTTCCCGAAGGAAACGCTCGACGTCGTCGCGGACGGGAAGGTCCTGAAGTTCGACGACTTCGTCCGCGCGTCGGTGTTCTCCCGCAAGAAGTGGGCCAGCTCGCGGATTCCGAAGGGCCGCGACAAGGGCCAGCGCGCCGAACTGGAGGCGTTCGTCCGCGCGGTCCGGCGCGGTTCACCGATGCCGGTTTCGCTGAATTCCCTGGTCGCGACGACGCTCACCACGTTGGCCGTACAGCGCAGCCTCACCACCGGCACCCCGGTGCGGATCGAGGGTTCGTGATGGATCCCGCCTGGTACCTGCGCCGGCTATCCCGGATGGGACCGGCCGAGATCGCCGGGCGCGTCACCGACGTCGTCCGGAAACGGCAGTGGCGTGAGCTGCCCGCCCAGTCCACGCCGTTGCCCCGGCGAAGATTCGCCGCGGTCCTCGATGACGACGTGCTCAAGGCCGTCGGCGACGAGGCCGTAACCCGGCTCGTCGCCACTGCAGACCGCTTGCTGGACGGCCATGGCGAGTACTTCGGCGTCGAACGGCACGACCTGGTCGCGCCGGAGTGGTCCCGCGACCCGAAGACCGGGCTCGGCGCACCGTCCGATGTGTACTCGTTCGACATCGACTACCGCAGCGAGGACACGGTCGGGGACATCAAGCAGATCTGGGAACCCTCACGGCACCAGCACCTGACCGTGCTCGCCGCCGCGTTCGCGCTGACCGGCGAGGTGCGGTACGCCCGGCGCGTCGCCGAACACCTGCGGTCCTGGTGGTCGGCCAACCCGCCGATGCGTGGTGTGCACTGGGTGAGCGGGATCGAACTGGGCATCCGGCTGCTGTCCTGGGTCTGGGTCCGCCGCCTGCTCGACGGCTGGCCAGGGGCGCGCGACCTGTTCGAGGACAACCCGGTGGCACTGCGGCAGATCTGGTACCACCAGCGCTGGCTCGAGGACTTCCCGAGCCGGGGTTCCTCGGCGAACAACCACGTCATCGCCGAGGCGGCCGGGCAGCTCGCCGCCGCGAGCGCGTTCGCGTGGTTCCCGGAATCCCCGGGCTGGCGGGCGGACGCGCTGCGCTCGCTCGACGAGCACCTGCGCGCGAACACCTTCGACTCCGGCCTGAACCGCGAGCTGGCCACCGAGTACCACGGCCTCGTCCTGGAACTGGGTCTCGCGGCGGCACTGGAGGCGAACGCCGCGGGCGCCCACGTTCCGGATTCGACCTGGCTCGTCCTGCGACGGATGTGCGACGCACTGGCGTCCATTGTGGACGTGAAGCTGCATCCGCCGAGGCAGGGTGACGCCGACGACGGTTTCGGCCTGATCCTCGACGGTCCCGACGTCGGTCGCTGGGCGTCGTTGCTCGCCACCGGGGACGCGCTGTTCGGCCGTCGCGACTGGTGGCCGGAAGTGTCCGAAAAGGACGTACGAACCCCGCTGCTCGCCGCGCTCGGCCCGGTGCCACAGCCGACGTCCGCGCGGCCCGCGCGCCACCCGGCGCATCACGCCGACGCCGGGATGACCATCCTGCGTTCGCGCGGTGAAACGGGGGAGATCTGGTGCCGGTGCGACGCCGGGCCGCACGGCTTCCTCTCGATCGCCGCCCACGCGCACGCCGACGCGCTCTCGGTGGAGGTGCGGCACGACGGCGTCGAGATCCTCGCGGACCCGGGAACGTATTGCTACCACGGCGAACCCCGCTGGCGGTCGTACTTCCGGTCCACCCTCGGCCACAACACCCTGGAGCTGGACGGTGCCGATCAGTCTGCTTCGGGCGGTCCGTTCCTGTGGGTCCGGCACGCGCACAGCACGGTTCTCGACGTGCATACTCCGGACAGTGGCCCGTCGCGCTGGAGTGCCGAGCATGACGGCTACCGTCCGGCGATCCACCGCCGCTCGGTGACACTCGACGGCGGGGTGCTCACGATCCTCGACGAGGTCGACGGCTCGGAAGGTCGCTGGGGCAGGCTCGCCTTCCATCTCGGGCCCGCGGTCGACGTCTCGCTCGATGGGCACACCGCGAGTCTGAAGTGGACACAAGGGCGCGCCGCGGTGCTGGAACTCCCGCCGGAGCTGGCTTGGACGGCACACCGGGGCCAGGAGGATCCGCCGCTGGGCTGGTATTCCGCGGGCTTCGGCCGTCGTGAGCCCGCGACGACGTTGGTCGGCAGTGGCGGTGCCGGTGCGGTGACCACGAGACTGAGATTCGCGAGATAGTCCACAGTAGACAGTCCAGATCGGAAGGAGGTTCGCGGTGATCCGCACGAAAAGCCTGATGGCGCTGCTGGGCGTGGCAGCGCTGGTACTGAGCGCGTGTTCCGGGCAGGACGGCGACGCCGCGAACCGGCCGCCGTCGGCCGCGCCGTCCGGGCAGGTCGCGGCGGTGTGCGACAAGCTGCCGCCCGGCCCGGCCACCGCACCGGCGGGCGCGGTGACGATCGACCCGGCCGTCAAGGGGGACATCCGGGAGAAGACCAAGTCCAGCCCAGCGGGTACGACGTTCTGGCTGGCGCCGGGCGCGCACCTGCTCGGTGACGACCGGTACAACCAGGTAGAGCCGAAGGACGGCGATGTCTACATCGGTGCGCCCGGGGCCATTGTGGACGGTAAGAAGCTCAACAACTACGCGTTCACCGGCCACGCGAAGAACGTCAAAATCCAGAACCTGACCGTCCAGGGTTTCACCGCGCCCCGCGACGAGGGCGTGGTCAACCACGACTCCGGCGACGGCTGGGTGATCGAGCACAGCGCGATCCAGGACAACGACGGCGCCGGGCTGATGGCGGGCGACCGTCAACAGGTCAGGGGCAACTGCCTGCGACGCAACGGGCAGTACGGGATGAACGCGTTCGCCGAGGGCAACCGGATCACCGGGCTCGTCGTCGAGGGCAACGAGATCGCCGGGAACAACACCGGTGACTGGGAGAAACACGTCGACGGCTGCGGCTGCACCGGCGGCGTCAAGTTCTGGTCGGTCAACGGCGCAGACATCAGCGGGAACTGGGTGCACGACAACCGCGGCACCGGCCTGTGGGCCGACACGAACAACAACGACTTCCTCATCGCGAGCAATGTCATCGAGGGCAACGACGGCGCCGCGATCTTCTACGAGATCAGCTACAACGCGATCATCCGGGACAACACCATCCGCCGGAACAACTGGGTCGACGGCCGCAAGCGCGCGGACAGCGGCGACAACTTCCCGGCGGGCACCATCTACCTGTCCGAGGCGGGCGGCGACCCACGGGTGAAGGCCCGCACCGACAAGATCGATGTCTTCGGCAACGTGCTGCAGGACAACTGGTCCGGCGTGACGTTGTGGGAGAACGCCGACCGGTTCTGCAACAGCCCGGCTAACACCTCCACCGACTCCTGTACCCGCCTGGTCACCAATCGTACCCAGTGCGCGGCGCCCGGAATCGACACCGCACAGTTAAAGGCCGACTGCCGCTGGAAGACCCAGCGCGTCGACATTCACGACAACCGGTTCCTGCTCGACCCCGCCGTCATCGGCTGCACGGTCACCTGCGGCCGGATGGCGTTGCTGTCGAACTACGGCACCTACCCGGAGTGGTCGCCGTACAAGGGCGGCGTGGTGCAGGACGCGATCACGTTCAACCAGGGCAACCGCTGGTACCACAACACCTACGCCGGCCCGTGGACGTTCGTGGTTCACCAGCCCGGCCAGGTCGTCGAGTTCGGGGAGTGGCAGGGCGCGCCGTACCAGCAGGACAAGGAGAGCACGTTCAGCAGGGGTGGTGGCTGACGTGGCCGACACGACCGCGCGGACGCCCGCCTACTCGTCCATTGTGGACACAGAGCGCCCGCCGAAACTGGTGGGTGCCGCGTGGGCACTGCTGATCATCAACACCCTCGGCTCGACCGGGGCGCAGACCGTGATCCCGCTGCCGCGTTCGGTGAGCCAGCTCGTCACCATGGGCTCCCTGATGACGGCGTTCGTGCTGGCGCTGGTGCTCAACCCCCGCCTCCGGATCCGGCCGAGCGCCTATCTGCTGCTGCTCACGTTCCTGCTGCTCACCAGCATCGTGGCGAGCGTGGACCTGCAGTCGGGCCTCGGCGCGCTCTTCCGGTGCTTCCGGTTTTCGGTTTTCCTGGCCACCCTGTGGCTGCTGACGCGGTGGTGGGACGGTGGTGTCACGTTCGTCCGGCACCACATCCGCGCGTACGGCGCGATCCTCGTGACCGTGGCGATCGGGCTCGTCGTCGCACCGGGCAAGGCTTTTCCGGACATCTACGGCGGCAGGCTCTCCGGTGCGGTGTGGCCGCTCACCCCGCCGCAGGTCGGACAGTACGCGGCGATCATCGCCGGACTTTCGCTGCTGCTCTGGCTCGGCCGCCGGACGGACCGCTGGAGCGCGCTGGCCGTCGTCGTCCCGTCGCTCGGCCTCCTGCTGCTGACCCACACCCGCACGGCGACGCTCGGCCTCGTCGTCGGGCTGGCGGTCGCGCTCGGCTCGCTGCTGCTGACCAGCCCCCGCGTGCGGAAGGTGTTCGCGTGGAGCGCGCTGGTGGTCGGGTTCGCGGCGGTCGCGCTGGCCTCGGCGTTGCAGACCTGGTTCCTGCGCGGGCAGAGCGCGGACAACTTCTCCAGTCTGACCGGCCGTGCGAAGGTGTGGGACGCCCTGCTGGACGCGCCGCGCTCGACGTTCGACTATCTCTTCGGCGTCGGGCTGACCGACAAGTCCTACGCCGGGCTGCCGATCGACAACAGCTGGCTGGCGGTCTACCACGAGCAGGGCTACCTCGGGATAGGACTGGTGGCGGCCTTCCTGCTGGTCCTGGTGGCCGTCGCGGTCCTGCGTCCGCCCTCGCTGCAACGCGCCTGCGCGATCTTCCTGATCGCGTACTGCCTGAGCGCGTCCTACACCGAGGCCGGGCTGGGCGACGCCTCGCCGTATCTGCTGCACCTGGCGGTCGCGGCGTCCTTGCTGGCCCGCGGTCCGGCGTCGGACAGTGCCGAAGAGAAGTTCATTCCCGGGGGAGGGGTGCGACGATGAAGGTGCTGGTGGTGCACAACCGCTACCGGTCCGAGCAGCCGAGCGGCGAGAACACCGTCGTCGACCAGGAGATGGCCCTGCTCGCCGACGGCGGGCACCAGGTCGGGTTGTTCGAACGCCGCAGCGACGACATCGCCTCGATGTCCTTGCCGCGTAAGGCCGCCGTGCCATTGCTCGTGCCGTGGAACCCGGCAGCGCGGCGAGACCTGGTGACCCGCTTGCGGGCCGACCGCCCGGACGTTGTGCACCTGCACAACACGTTCCCGCTGCTCTCGCCGTCGGTCGTGGCCGCTTGCGCGGACGCGCGGGTGCCGGTGGTCGCGACGCTGCACAACTACACGATGGTCTGTCCACCTGGGACGCTTTACCGCGACGGGCGCGTCTGCACCGACTGCGTCGGCGGCTCGCCGCTGCCCGCCGTGCGGCACGGCTGCTACCGGGGTTCCGCGGTCGCGACGGCGCCGATGGCGGTGAGCATGGTCGCGAACCGGCGGCGCTGGTGGTCCGGGATCGACCGGTTCTTCTGCATTTCGGCCGCACAGCGTGCCACGCTGGTGGCGGCGGGGATGCCCGCCGAACGGCTCGTCGTGAAGCACAACTTCGTCCCCGACCCTGGTGTGCGTCGGTCCGGCACGGGCTCCCACATACTGTTTCTCGGCCGGATCACCGCGGAGAAGGGCATCCTGACCTTGATGACCGCGTGGGATCGCGTGGCGGCCTCCGGTGGTCTCGGGTTACCGCTGGTCATCGCGGGCACCGGCCCACTCTCCGACGACGTCTCTCGCTGGGCCTCGGGCCGGGAGGACGTCCGGTATGTGGGCCTGCAGTCCAAAGAGGACTGCCGAGCGCTGACCGCGGACGCCGCCGCGGTGGTCGCGCCCTCGTCGTGGCTGGAGGCGTTCGGGCTGGTAGTCGTCGAGGCGATGGCCGCCGGCGTGCCAACGGTCGCGGCGGCTCACGGGGCTTTCACCGAGCTGGTCGATGATGGGGAGACGGGCCTGCTGCACCGCCCGGACGATCCGGCGTCGCTGGCGGAGTGCCTGCGGCGGATCGTCTCGGCGGACAACCGCGCGATGGGCGAAGTGGCGAGGCTGCGCTACGAAAAGGGCTTCACGCCGTCGGTCGGGCTGGACCGGCTGATCGCCGGATACACCGACGCGATCGCCACCCACACCTCGTCCGGCGGTGCGGGCCGGGCGAGGAGCATGCGCTGACTGACGTACGAGGCAACGCCCGCCGGGTGTTCGACGCCGTCGCGTCCGCACCCGCGGCCTTGCCGCCCCTGCTGCGTGCTCCGGCTCTCGTGCTGGTGATTCTCGGTGTGCTCGTGGTTTTCGTGCTCGCCGTGGTCTTCGCGGGCGAGACGTCGGTCGGCGGCGTGGACGCGGCGATCCTGCCCGCCATCGACGGCGTTACGCCGCCGCTGCGCTACGCGGCGTTGGTGTTCGATTTCGGCGGTGAACCACTGGGCTCGCCGCTGCTGGTGGCGGCGGTGGCAGGGATGTGTCTGTGGCGGCGCCGGATGCGGCTCGCGGTGGTGACCATCGCCGGGGTCGTCGTGACGGTCGGGGTGACCAGTGTGCTGAAACCCGTTGTCGGCCGGATGATCCACGGCCACTACTTGTCGTTCCCCAGCGGCCACACCGCTTTCGCGACCGCGTTGGCCGTGGTGGTGGCGTTGCTCTTCGCCGAGCGGCTGAGCCGGGTCGCGGCCGTGTCGCTGCTCCTGGGGTTGGGGCTGATCGCCGCGTTGCTGATGGGCTGGGCGCAGGTCGCGCTCGGGGCGCACTATCCGACCGACGCGCTGGGCGGCTTCTTCGCGGCACTCGCCGTCATGCTCGCGGTGGCCTGGTGCGTGGACCGGCTCTTGCCCCGCCGTCACGCTGGATGATCAAGCGCTAACCTTGAGCACCAAATACGGCCTTTCGGCTCAGTATCTTGCGCCGAATGCTCAGGGGGAGACATGTCGGAGGAGATGAAGAGCGCGGTGCGCACCAACGTGTCCGGCACCGCGGACACCGTCGTGCAGGTCGCGGAGCAGCATGGCGACACGAACATCCACCTGCCGCGGAAACCCGGTTCGCCGTGGCTGATCGGCGCGATGCTCTTCGTGGTCATCGTGGCCGCGGCCGTGGTCGTTTATCTCGAGCACGAGCGGCTGTCCGCCCGGTCAGCGCCGGAGTCGCAGACGCCTTCGGTCCAACCTCCGGCTGCGGGCGGGGTTCTCGACTGTGGTCCCACCGCGCAACCGATCTACAGCGGTTCCTATCGAGGCTGTGAGATCAAGAACGCGAACATGGGGCAGAAAACTCACGTTTCGGCCGATTGGGGCTCCAGGAGAAGGACACTGCTGGTGATCGGTCAGGGCTACCAGTTGTATGTCGCGGACAACGACGGGCCGTTCAGCACGCTGGGCAAGGTCGCCGCCTCGGGAGGCGGCGGCCTCTTCTTCACCTATACCGGGGACAACGCGGGCTACGTCCGGTTTCTCGCCACGGATTCGAAGCGTTACTGCCTCGACCTCACCGCGGCCCCCGTCGGCTCCGGGAAGCCGGCGACGCGAGGCGACTGGTACGTCTGCTGACCGGCGATCGGCCGATCCGCGACGTGAAAGACGTTGCGTCTCGGTCTGCGCAGGGGGTCCAGGTAATCCGGCGGGATGAACTCGGGGAGTCCGTCTTCGGCGACGCGGACCGACCAGCCGGCGTGATGCAGCAGCCGGTGGTGGGCGCCGCAGAGCAGGACGAAATTCCGGAGGACGGTGAGTCCGCCGTTCACCCACTCGAGCACGTGGTGGGCGTCGCAGTGTCTCGGTTTCCGCCGACAGCCTGGGAACGCGCAGCCGCCGTCCCGGATGACCAACGCCTTGCGCAGGGCCGGGGTGACGAGTCGCTTGGCCCGGCCGAGGTCGAGGGGTTCGCCCTGGGAACCCAGTACCGCAGGGATGACCTGGCAGTCGCAGGCCAGCACCCGGGCCTCGGTGGCGGAGATCTTGCTGACCATGTCCAGGCAGGCGGTGCCGAGCTGGGACTTCAAGTCCTCCAACGTCACCGTGACCAGCAATTGGGCGCGGTCGCCGCCGGGCGCGTCGGGGGTGTTGGCGAGCATGGCGATGGCTTCGCCGAAGGCTTCCCCGTAACGCTGGGACGGCGATCGCAAGTCCGGCCACTTCTCTTCGCCCGCGGGGCGAGGGGTGGCCAGCGGGTCGAGGACGGTGCTGAGCCGGACTCCGGTGATGGGGTCGAGTTGCCCGTCGATGTCGAACCAGCCGTCTTTCCGTTGCCGCAGCCGTAACTCGGGTTTGCGGTCTGACGGCGTCGGGTCCTTCGGTGGCTTTCCGTCCTGATCCATGCGGGCCAGGATCTCGTCGGCGGCCTTGGCCACTTCCTGTGGTGTCGCGTGGCGGGCGAGTTCGACGAGGATCTTCTCCGCGCTGCTTCTGTCCTCTTCGGACACAAAGCTGGGGACCTTCTTGAGGAAGTGGAGGATCGTGTCGCTGTGGTGTGGCCCGATCTCACCGTCAAGAGCGGCCGTCCCGGTTGCGGGCGCGTCCGCGGGGAGTTCGGTACCGTCGATGTTACGGCCGGGATTCAACCCGTGGGCCCGATCGAGGTACTTTTTGGCTTCACCACGCGACATTCGCCCCAGGTGCGCGAACCATGCCGCGGTGGATCTGTAGCCGTACAGCTCGGAGGCGCCACGCGCGTCGATCTCTACGAGGAACTGCCCGAGCTCGGCGTCCAGGCGCCACATGGACTCCAGCCGTGTACGCACCTCGTCGGCGAGTTCACGACCGGATCGCCGCCACAGCTCCTGCGGCGGTTCCAGAGTGGACGGATTCTCGGACACGCCACCATCATACCGCGCTACTAGAACATACGTTCGACACGAACGAGTGAATTCCGACGTGGTGCTTCCGCGCTGATGGTCCGTGAAGGCCTCCTTCACAGCGCTCAACGCCGGTAAGGAGGCCTTCACGGCATTGGGCGAGGGCTCAGCGGTCCGTGTACTTCACCGCGGTCAGCGTGATCACCGTGTGCGGCGGGACCTTCGTGCCCGCCGGCGGATCCTGGCCCACCTGCACCCAGTTCCGGTCGTTGATCAGGGCCCGGCCCAGCCCCTTCCCATCCACCTCGCGCAGGTTGTAGAGCCCGGCGGCCTGCATGGTGTCCTGCGCCTGCTGGTGGTTCATCCCGGAGACGTCGGGGACCGTGATCAACTTCGCCGCGGTGCTGCTGGTGGGAGAGCCTCCGGTCGGCGCCGAGG
This sequence comes from Amycolatopsis sp. NPDC059027, assembly GCF_042739735.1. NCBI lineage: Bacteria > Bacillati > Actinomycetota > Actinomycetes > Pseudonocardiales > Pseudonocardiaceae > Amycolatopsis > Amycolatopsis sp. NPDC059027. Next base: position 37,158 of record NZ_JBHYIK010000033.1, read on the forward strand.
ACGCGGGAGAACGCTGTTGCCCGGGTGCCCCGCAAGCGGACAGCGCAGCGACGAGAACCACCAACGGCACGGCTTTCCGAACTATCGAAGACAACCGCATCCCCTCTCGCCGACGTCCTCACGAACAGTGTGGCACTCAGGAGCCGCTGAAGGTACTCCCCGCGTCCTGCCCGTACGGCGCGGCCTGCCAGCGCGCGACGTCGAAGGTTCGTGACGTGTCGTGCGCGGTGAAGCGCCACGGGCCGGTGTAGGTGTTCGACCGCCAGTGGTTGTCCTGCCCGAACGTGACCGCCTCCTGCACCACCTCACCGTGGTACGGCGACCAGTCCGGGTACGTCCCGAAGTTCGCCAGTAACGCCATCCGCCCGCACGATCCCACGGCACAACCGAGCCGCCCGGGATCGAAGCGGAACGTGTTCTCGTGAATGGAAACCCGCTGCGTCTTCCACCGGCAGTCCGCGTATTTCGCGCCGGACGCGATTTCCGGCTGCGCGCACGAAGATGTCGGGCCGTTCGTCCGGGTGCAGTAGTTCGTCGAGGTGTTCGCGGGGCTGTTGCAGAAGCGGTCCGCGTTCTCCCACAGCGTGATCCCGGACCAGTTGTCCTCGAACGTGTTCCCGGTGATGTCGATGGACGACGTCCTGGCTCGCACGCGCGGTTCCCCACCGGACTCCGAGAGATACACCGTCGCCGTCGGGAAGTTGTCACCGCGGTCGGCGAACCGGCGGCCCTGCACGACGCCGTTGCCGCGGAAGGTGTTGTTGCGCAGGATCAGGTTGTAACTGGTCTCGTAGAACAGCCCTTCCGCCTCGTTCGCCTCGAACAGGTTGTCCTCGACGAGGAAGTCGTTGTTGTTCGTGTCCGCCCACAGGCCGGCGCCGTGGTTGTGGTGGATCCGGTTCCGCCGCACGTCGGCGCCGTCGACCACCCAGAACTTCGCGCCACCGCTGCATCCGCAGCCCGGGACCTTCGTTTCCCAGTCGCCGGTGTTGTTGCCGGTGATCTCGTTGTCCTCCAGCACGAGCCCGGTGATCCCGTCGCCAGGCTGATAGGCGTTCAGCCCGTACTGCCCGTTGTCCCGCAGGCAGGTGTGCCGCACCTGTTGCCGCGCACCGGCCATCAGCCCGGCGCCCTCGTTCCGTTCGATCGTGGCGTTCTCGATCGTCCAGCCGTCCCCGGAATCGTGGTTCACCACACCCTGGTCCTGTGGCGCGGCGAAGCCTCGCACGGTGAGGTTCCGGATGACGACGTCGTGCGCGCGGCCGGTGAAGGCGAACTTGTTGACCCCGCGCCCGTCCAGCACCGCACCGGGCGCGCCGAGGTAGACGTCGCCGTCCTGGGGGACGACCTGGCCGAACTCGTCCTTGCCGAGGGTGTGCGTGCCGGGCCCGAGCCAGAACGTCGTCCCGGGCGGGGACGCCGTGGTCTTCGCGGTCAGGTCGGCGTCCACCGCGGGATCGACGAGGACGGCACCAGCAGGCGCCGACGGGTACGAGACCGGCTGGTGGTCGCAGACCGGCGCGCCGGGGGCGGCTGCCGCCAAGGCCGGGAAAAGACACGACATCAGCAGCGCGGACGCCAGCAGCACACCTGATCTCGGCATACGGGTAACGGTACGTCCGACCGGGCGTCATCGCTGTCACCCCGAAGTGTGGACTCGTGCGCGTTCCACCGCCAGAACCAGCCGGGACCAGCCAGAACGCGCACGAGCCCCGCTACGCGAACCGCCTGAACACCGGCTTCACCGAGCGGCCGCCCATGAACGCGGCCGGGTCGTCGGCGTCGAGTGCCTTGCGGTAGACGGTGCACGCCTGCGCCACGACGTCGATCGTCCGGTCGATGTCGGCCTCGGTCAGCGCACTGCTGACCACAAAGGACGGACCGATCACCCCGCCGGTGAGAAGCTGCCGCAGGAACAACGTCCGGTACGGTTGCGACGGCTTGAGCCGCTCGTCCAGTGTCGCGAACACGAGGTTGCTCGCCCGCCCCCGTACGAGGACGTGCTCGCCGACACCCATGCTTTCCGCGACCTCGCGGACTCCCGTCGCGAGCCGCCCGCCGAGGGTGTGCAGCCGCGCGGTGACACCCTCCTCGGCGTAGGTGTCGAACACCGCGATCGCGGCGGCCAGCGAATGCGTTTCCGCGCCGTGCGTGGTCGAAAGCAGGAACACCCGGTCCCGCGTATCGCGCAGGCCGCCCAGCTCCATCAGCTCGCGACGTCCCGCCAAGGCCGACACGGCGAACCCGTTGCCCAGCGCCTTCCCGAACGTCGAGAGATCGGGCTGGACGCCGTAGAGCCCCTGAGCGCCGGCCTCCGACCAGCGGAACCCGGTGATCATCTCGTCGAAGATCAGCACACATCCGTGCCGGTGCGCCAGCTCGCGCAGCGCGGCGAGGTAGCCGGGCGCCGGTTCGGTCTGCGTCGCGGGTTCGAGGATCAGGCACGCGACCTTTCCCTCGTGCTCCCGCAACATCTCTTCGGTGGCCGCGAGGTCGCCGTAGGGGAACGACACGGTCAGCGCTGTCGTCTCGCCCGGGATTCCCGACGACATCGCGGTGGTGCCGATGAACCAGTCGTCGACGGAGAAGAACGCGTGGTCGGCGCAGATCGCCACCAGCGGCCTGCCGGTGGCCGCGCGGGCCAGCCGGACGGCCGCGGTGGTCGCGTCCGAACCGTTCTTCGCGAACTTCACCATTTCCGCGGTCGGCACCGAGGCGAGGAATCGTTCCGCCGCCTCGGCCTCCACAATGGACGGACGGACGAAGTTGCTGCCTCGCTCGATCTCGCGGCGCACCGCCTCGACGACGCGCGGGTGTACGTGCCCGAGGCTGACCGAACGCAACCCGGAGCCGTATTCGATGTACTCGTTCCCGTCGATGTCCCACACGTGGGCGCCCTTGCCGTGCGAGATCACCGGCGCCAGGTCTTCGGGATACTGGTCTTCCCCCTTGGCGTAGGTGTGCGCGCCGCCGGGAATCGCCGCGTGCAGCCGCTCGTTCGCCTCTGACGATCGTGGCAGCGGCCGGTTCTCGGTCATGTCGGTTTTCCCCCGATCACCTCGGTGAGTTTCGGTGCCTTTCTGTCTCGCGATGACGCCGTTGTCACCGGAAGCGGCCAGGGGATGGCGAGTTCGGGGTCGTCGAAGGCGATGGTGACGTCCTCCGCAGGGTCGTGCGCCCGGTCGATCCGGTACGACACGTCGGCGGGATCGGTCAGCGCCTGGAACCCGTGTGCGCATCCCGCGGGGATGTAGAGCGAAACCTGGGTTTCCCCGGAAAGCTCGAAGTATTCCTGATTGCGGTAGGTCGGCGAATCGGGCCGCAGATCCACGACGACGTCGAAAATCTCTCCGTACGAACAGCGGACCAGTTTCGCCTCGCCCTTGCCCGAACGCAGATGCATTCCGCGCAACACGCCTTTGCGGGAGCGGGACACGCTGTCCTGGAGGAATCCGTCCGGGTCGATGCCGACCGACCGCGCGACGCCGGCGTCGAAAGTGCGACTGAAGAAACCGCGTTCGTCGACATGCGGGGTCGGTTCGAAAAGATACGCGCCGGTGATGGTGGTGACCGGGGAGACTTTCATCGGGCGCCCCTCGGGATCAATGTGTCGGACAGTGTGGCGAACTGGTGCTTGAGCCGTTCGGAAAGCCCGGCGTTGCGCGAGGCCAGCGTTGCGCGCAGTTCGGCGGACCGTGCTTCCAGTTCGGTGAACTGCGTGATCAGCCGCTCGAGGTCGATGGCACGGGCCGACTGACAGAATTCGGCGAGCCCCAGTTCCGCCATGAGCACGTCGTTCTTCTTCGCGTACCCAATTGCCACGGTCGGTTTCGCGAGCTTCAGCGCGCACAGGACGTTGTGATAGCGAGTGGCCACGACCGTCTCGACGCACGCCATCGAGGTCATCAGCTCGTCCAAAGTGGACATCGGCGCCGCGGTGACCAGCGGCGAGTCCACAGTGGCCCGGATCGCGTCCGTGACCTCGGTGTCCGCCTGGTCGCCGATGAACAGCCGCACCGGCCGTCCCCGGTCGACGAGCCATTGGACGAACGCGGTCATGGTGCCGACGTAGTCGCGATAGATCTCGTCGGCATGTGCGCGGTCGTCGTTCCCGCCGGAGTACGCCATCACGCCGACGCCGACGGTCCCGAGTTCGGCGGGCACGTCCGGCACCGGCAACGCGAAGGCGAGGTCCGGATAGACCTGATCGCGCGAGACGTCGACACCCATGGCGCGCATGGCGTCCTGCGACAGTTCGTCCCGATAGGACCGATACGCCGCCAGCCGCGCAGCCGTCCGCACGATCGCCCGGGTGACCCGGTGGGTGATCACGTTGGCGCCGACGCTGACCAGTGCCACGCGCGTGCCGAGCAGCCGACCGGACGCGCAGAGCAGCAGCAGTGCGTACGGGAAACCCCAGGGGCGCAAGGGAAGCGTGGCTTCGAGCACGCCCATGCCCGGCACGATCACCGCGTCCTGGCGGCGAACCCACCGCGCGGTCCGGACGATGTCGACGACCTTGCCGAACCCTTTCAGCGCGATCGACCGCACCCCGGACGCCGTGCGGTATTCGTCGCGGTACCAGTTCAGCCGCGTCGCCCGGATCCCGTAGCGGGCCGAGACCTGTTCCGGCCCACCGCACAACGCGCTGATGACGGCGTCGGGATGCTCGGCCCGCAGGTAGGCGAGTACCGCCTCCAGCGAGCCGTCGTTGCCGAGGTTGCCCGAGCCCAGCAGCCCGAACACGCCGACCCGGGTGGTCACCAGCCCCGTCCTTCCTGGCCGGCGACGATCGCGCTCACCGTCAACGCCTCTTCGGGCGTCGCCGTGGGCGCCCGGTCTTCGATCCGTTCGCCGCGGGCACGCGCCCGGCTCGACGCCCACGTCCACAGGTGCCGGTAGCACTGCTGACGCTCTCTTGTGGACAGTGGCGCACGCTGGATCGCCGTGACGAACCCGAGGACGTACTCGCCGAGCAGGCGCACGGCGGGGTTCCGGAGCCGGTCCGCGCGCCGCGGGTCCAGATTCGCACACCGGCTCCGGATGGTCGGATTGGCCCGCTCGGCCCGGTGCGGGTGGTCGCGGCGGAAGTACAGCAGTTCGGGGACCTGGTGGAACGGCCCGTGCAGCGCCAGTTCCGCGACATAGGTCCGGTCCGCGTGGTGGTAGCTGTTCATCGGCGTCACGCGCCGCAGCACGTCGGAACGGATCACGCCGTAGAAGTCGTCGCCGCCAGGCTCGAACAGCAGGCTCAGGAACCGCTCCGGAGCGTACGGCGAGTCCGTGTCGATGTGGTAGTCGAACACCTGCGTGACGGCGCCGGAACCGTCGATGATCGCCGTCCCCGCGTGCGCCACGACCACGTGCGGCCGTTCGTCGAGCGCCTCGACACAGCGCAACAGCAGGTCCCGCGCGTAGAGGTCGTCGTGCGAAACCCATTTGAACAGCTCGGTCCGGCACACTTCGAAGAGGTAGTTGTGGTTCGGCGTCGCGCCGATGTTGACCGGTTGCCGGACGTACCGGATCCGCGAGTCCTTCTCCGCGTACTGGCGGCAGATCTCCTCGGTGCCATCGGCCGAAGCGTTGTCGGAGATGACCAGCTCGAAGTCCCCATAGGACTGTCCGAGCAGCGCGTCGAGCGATTCGGCCAGGTACTCCTCGCCGTTGTACACCGGAAGGCCGAGGCTCAGCCGGGGAAGAGTGGTCATGACTGGGTCATCTCCTCAGAGGTATCGGGCGCGGTGTACTCGCGAAGCCCGGCGTGCAGCTGGAACCACCAGACGATCGATCCGCTGAGCGTGGCGGTCGCGACGCCCCAGGCCGAGCCGACCGCGCCGCCGATGAAGGCGCCGATGAGGCCGCCGCCCAGGTAGAACGCGGAGGCGACGAGCTGCGAGCGCAGGCTCCGCGGCGCCGCACCCAGTGCTCGCAGGCCCGCCGCGGCGCCGGTGCTGAAGCTCGCGCCGACGACCGAGAACGTCACCGGCAGGATCAGCTGCGACGACGTCGTCCAGACCTCGCCGAGCGCGAACCGGCCCCAGGAATCCGGTAGCAGGAACAGCAGCCCGAGGCCCCACACGAACGCGGCGGCGGCCTGGCCGGTGCCGAGCAGCGCGCAGAACAACCGCAGCCGGTGCGGCGAACGGCGCAGCACCCGGGCGCCTTCGGCGACCGTGACGAGCGAAAGTCCCATCAGCAGCGCGAGGAACGGGCCGAGCAGCTGTTCAGCGCCGCGGACGGTGCCGACGGCGGCGAGCCCGGCGATCGCGCCGAGCCCGTACGCGCGCAGCTGCGACGCGCCGCTGTTGCTGACGTTCTCGATCAGGTACCGCGGCCCGAGGTCGCGGTGTTCGCCGACCCAGCCACGGACCCCACCCAGCCGGGGCAGGATTCCGGTGCGCAGTAAGCCGAAGCAGGCAGCGACGGCGCTCGCCACGCCCCAGGCCAGCAGGAACGCGACGACGCTGCGGAAGTGTGCGGCCACGAACATCGACGGGATCAGCGCGACCCCGGCGATGGCGTCGGTGGTGAACGCGCGGCGTCCTTCACCCGCCGCGAAGAAGGCGAACCGCCAGCTGTCCTGCAGCAGCAAGGCGGGCAGCGCCAGAGCGAGCGCGAGGAACGCATGGCCGACCGCGCCGCCGATGGCGAGGCCGACAAGAAGACTGCCGATGCCCGACACACAGCCGACGGCCAGCGCGGTGCCCGAAGCTCGGCCGACCGCCGCTCGCCAGTCCGTTGTGGACACTCCGCTGTAGCGCACCATCAGCGGATCGGTCGCCAGCCCGCGTGAGACGTTGAGAATGACGCCGTAGGTCACCCACGCGATACTGAACACGCCGAACGCGTGCGGGCCGAGCGAGCGGGCCACGAACATGCCGACGACGAAGTTCGTCAGGCTGGACACGGCCTGATCGCCGAGTCCCCAGCTCAACCGGCCAGCCATGGCGCGCACCGCGCCGGAACGCAACAGCGAACGCTTCGGCTGCTCCCCGACGGTGGTCACGGCTCACTCCTTGATCAGGCCGGCGTCGTGCAGGGCACGCGCCGCGACGGCGACGACGTCGAACGGCAGCCCGGAACGCTCGGCGATGTCGAGCAGGCTGTGTTCGCCGTCGGAGAAGTTGAGCACCCACAACATCGCCATCTGCGCCTGCTTGGCGTCGCTGCGCCCGCCGAGGGAGTCGTACAGGCCGCGTTTGCCCAGCTGCGGCTCGCCGTACGGGCTCAGGTTGACGTAGCGGCGGTTGCGGTCCAGCACCGCGACCGCGTCACGCAGAGCCGCCAAGGTGCCTTCCATTGCCTCGGGGGAGACGAAGTCCGGATTGTCGGCCGAGGTGTGGTACTCGGGATAACCCGCGTACGGCGTCCTCGTGAGCGAACCGACACCGAGGTTGAACCCCGGTGAGCAGAACTGACGCTCGTCATATCCGTAGGGCGAGAACTCGACCGTCTTGTGTGGACGTCCATCGAGGACATACCGCATGACCCGGTCGATCTCGGCGTCTCCGCGCCTGCTCTGCTTGTATGTCAGCGGGCCGGAGTCGCCCGCGCAGGCCAGCACGAGGCCGTGCTTGACCTTGTCGACGCGCTCGGCGTTGCGGGCGAGCCAGGTGATCGAGCCGATCGTGCCGGGCATGAACAGGAAGCGGTAGGTGTACCAGGGCTTCGTCGCGGCCAGCGACTGGGCCAGCGAGATCGCGACGGCGATCCCGGCCAGGTTGTCGTTCGCCAGCGACGGGTGACAGACGTGGCAGGACACGATCACCTCGCCGGTGATGTGGCCCGGAACGACGTGCTCGCCGTAGGTGAGGCTGCCATCCTCCAAAGTGGAATCGATGACGACCTCGTACTCCGCCTCCGGCAGCGCGTCGAGCTTTTCCTGGGACAGGCAGAAACCCCAGGTGGGGGCGTAGTAGCTCGTCCGGTAGGGAATCCACTGTGGAGTGTCGGGCAGCGTGTGCAGGTGTGCGCGCAGCTCGGACAGTGGCATGCGCCGGTTCACCGGGACGCTGTAGCCGACCACGTGCAGGTTGTGCTCGGTGAAGTCCACCACGCGATTGCCCGCGCTGTCGGCGATGTAGGCGTCGCGGATGTTCCACTCCTGCGGGATCGTCCAGTCCAGCACCTGCGCCCCGGTCGGCACTTCGTGCAGTTCGAGCGGAATGTGCTCGCCGATGATGCCCAGGGTGCGGCGGACCCCGTCGCCGGTGATGCTCCGGCAGATCGGGTACAGCCGCTCGACGAGCGCGTGCATTTCCGCCCCGGTTTTCATCACCGGCGCCGCAGGGTGTCGTCGATGAGGCCGTCTTCGCTGCGGTCCTTCAGCCACGCGAGCCGGGTGAACTTGCGCTCGAAGTCCTCTTTGGACAGCTCGAACCGGCGGTAGGCGTCGATCAGCTCGACCGCGCCGTCCTTGACCGACCAGTCGCAGTCGAAACCGGGGACCGCCGCGCGGAAGCGCGAGAAGTCCACCCGGTACGAACGCGGGTCGGCGCCCGCTTCGCCGGTGATGCGCAGCGTCGAGCCTGGCACGGCCTCGACGACTTCCTGCGCGATTTCGGCCACGGTGACATTGTTCTTTTCGGTCCCGATGTTGAACGCCTTGGCGTGCACGGCTTCCTTCGGGGCGTCCAGCGCGGCGGCGAACGCGCGGGCGATGTCCTTGGCGTGCACCAGCGGCCGCCACGGCGTCCCGTCCGAGAGCACCAGCACCTCACCGGACAGGTGGGCGTGCGCGGTCAGGTTGTTCAGCACGATGTCCGCGCGCAGCCGCGGGGAGTAACCGAACGCCGTCGCGTTGCGCATGAAGACGGGCGTGAAGTGGTCGTCGGCGATCTCGCGGACGTCGTCCTCGACACGGACCTTCGACTCCGCGTACGGCGTCACCGGACGCAGCGGCGCGTCCTCGTCCACCAGCCCGTCACCGCCGGAAGCGCCGTAGACCGAGCACGTCGAGGCGTAGAGGAACCGTTCGACGCCCGCGTCCTTGGCCAGCCGGGCGAGCCAGACGGACGCGTGGTGGTTGATGTCGTAGGTCAGCCCTGGCGCGAGCGAGCCCAGCGGGTCGTTGGACAGCGCGGCCAGGTGGATCACGGCGTCCACATCGGACAGATGCTGGGCGGTGACGTCCCGCAGGTCGACCTGGTACCCGGCGGGGTCGTCCGGCGCCGGACCCAGCAGACAGCCCTCGAACAGGCCCGAGTCGAGGCCGACGACCTGGTGTCCGGCGGCGGCCAGCACCGGCGCCATCACCGTGCCCAGGTACCCCTTGTGCCCGGTCAGCAGGACCCGCATGTCCCCTCCATATCGAGAACGATTTTTTTGACGTCAAAGGCTTCCGCGTACCGCGTGCCGCATTCGATGCCGCGGATGCGGGCCAGCCCGAGGAACGCTTCCCGGTCGTACCAGGGCCGGTGCCGCTGAGAGGCGTAATGTTCTTGCAGCAACTGGACTTTTCGCTCGGCCAGCTCCGGCGTAAGCGGCTGGTACAGCGACGGCCTGCCGAGATCGCCGTCCCATTTGACGATCTCGTAGCCGAGCGTGAGGTGATCGCGGAATGCCGTCGGGACCAGCTTCGCGAGCCCGCGGTGATCCTGGTGCGCGTCCTCGGTCCGCGGAGCCAGGATGAGGTCGGGATCGGTGCGCCGCCGCAGGTCCTCGAGCGCGTTCTTGGCCTCTTCCCAGTGGGTCGGCAGCCGCCCGTCCGGGAGTTTCAGCACCGTGACGTCGACGTCCGCACCGGGACAGAACGCGGCGAGCGCGGCTCGCTCCTCGTCCTCCCGTTCGGTGCCGCCGCCGGAGAGCACGAGCGCGTCGACCTTCAGGCCGGGCCGCTCGGCGCACAACGCGAGCAGCGTGCCGCCCGCGCCGATCGCGATGTCGTCGCAGTGCGCGCCCAGCGCGACGATCCTGCCGAGCCGTTCGGCCCCGAGCCGGATCACGCCGTGCGCTCCTGTTTGTCGCTCTCCCAGAGCGCCCACGGCCGCACGCCGCGCGAATAGCTCTCGTCGAGTGCGTACCGTTCCTTCACCGTGTCGGTCGGTTTCCAGAACCCGCGGTAGGGATAGGCGAGCAGGCGCCCGCGCTTCGCCAGTTCGCCGCAGCCGTCGGCAACGAGATCGCCGCCCTCGGGGATGTGGTCGAACACTTCCTGGCGCAGCACGAAATACCCGCCGTTCTCCCACAACGGCATCTCGCTGACCGCGGTGATCGACCCGACCATTCCGGACTCGTTCATCTCGACGCAGTGGAACGAGGACTGCGGCGGCACGACCATCATCGACGCGCCGGCGTCGGAGTTCGAGAACCGTTCGATCATGTCCGGCAGCGGCGCGTCGGTGAGGACGTCGGCGTAGTTGGCGAGGAACATTTCGTCGTCGTCGAGATGCGGGCGCACGCGGCGCAGGCGTTCCCCGATCGCGGATTCGATACCGGTCTGCACGAAGGTGATCGACCAGTCGGAGATGTCGGTCGAGAGCAGTTCGGGTTTCCCGTTGCGCAGCACGAAGTCGTTCGACGCGGTTTCCTCGTAGTGGAGGAAGAATTCCTTGATGTGGTGTGCCCCGTAACCGAGGCAGAGAATGAATTCGGTGTGGCCGAAATGCGCGTAGTACCGCATCACGTGCCAGATCAGGGGTCTCGGGCCGACCATCGCCATCGGCTTGGGCACGTCGGACGCGGTGCCGTTGCGCATCCGCATCCCGTACCCGCCGCAGAACAGCACTACCTTCACGACGTCACCTCGACGTTTGCGAGTCTGGGCTCGACGATTTCCAGGGAAGGAATGGGGAAGACCAGTTTCCCGCCCCATTCGTCCACATAGGACAGCTGGGCGGTCAGTTCCTCCCGCAGGTTCCAGGGCAGGATCAGGACGTAGTCCGGCCGGTCCGCGGTGATGCGTTCCGGTGGCAGCACCGGGATCCGCGTCCCGGGGGTGAACCGGCCGTGTTTGTACGGATTGCGATCGACCGTGTAGGCCAGCAGATCCGTACGGATACCGCAGTGGTTGAGCAGGGTGTTTCCCTTGCCTGGCGCGCCGTAGCCGACGACGGTCTTGCCGACGCGCGCCGCCTCGATGAGGAAGTGGAGCAGATCGAGCCGGACGCGGGCGACGCGCTCGGCGAATTCGGTGTAGCCGGACAGTTCGTGCAGTCCGGCGGCCTTCTCCCGGGACAGCACGTCGGTCATCCGCGCGCTCGGCTCGCCCGCGACCACGTCGTGCGAGGGCGGAGTGGGGCGGGCCCACAGCCGGATCGAGCCGCCGTGCGTGGGCAGGAGTTCGACATCTACCACGGTGAGCCCGCCGGTGGCCAGTGCCCGGCGCGCGGATTCCACGGTGTAGTACTGGAAATGCTCGTGGTAGATCGTGTCGTACTGGTTGAGTTCGATCAGCGTGAGCAGGTGCTGCACCTCGATCGACACCCAGCCGTCGTCCGCCACGAGCGTGCGCAGGCCCTGGGTGAAACCGAGGATGTCCGGGATGTGCGCGTAGACGTTGTTCGCGACCACGAGGTCGGCCGGGCCGTGCTCCGCGCGGATCGCGGCGGCCGTTTCCGGGCCGAGGAACTCGGTGACCGTCGGCACGCCCTTGTCGCGCGCGGCCTGCCCGACGTTCGCCGAGGGTTCGACGCCGAGACATCGGATCCCGCGCTCGGCGACGTGCTGCAGGAGGTAGCCGTCGTTGCTGGCGACCTCGACCACGAACGGTTCGGCGCGGTCGATCCGCGGGAGCGCGCCCTCGACGAACCGCCGCGCGTGCTCCACCCACGAGGTGGAAAACGACGAGAAATAGGCGTATTCGGTGAACGTCTCTTCCGGGGTGATCAACGGCGGCAGCTGCGCGAGCCAGCACTCGGTGCAGACGCGCAGGTGCAGCGGGTAGGTCGCTTCGGGTTCGTCCAGCTGTTGTGCGGTGAGAAACAGCTCACAAGGGGGCGTGGCGCCCAGATCGACGACACTCGCCATTCCCGCCGATCCGCACAGCCTGCATTTCGTCATGAGTGGGCAACTCCCCGTTTTCCGCTGCCGGAGCCGGCCGCGTCGCCCATAGGTTCGCTACCTTCGCCGCCCCTGTTACAACGCCCCTCCGCCGTGTCGTCCATCCACGTACGCGTGTCGGCCGTCCGGGTGCGCGTGTCGTCCGTTCCGCCCCGGAACCGCACCTCGTCAAGGTCGCACCCGGCGCCCCGGCCAGGCGTCGGTGGGCTCGAACCCCGAGGTCACACCCCTGGGAGGGACCCACCACTCGCGGCCGCGGATCCCACTGGACACAATCCGCGCACGGGTGCGTCCCGGCGAGATAACGGCTGGTTCGCCCGCCGGGTTCACGGGCATGAGAAAGGGGACTCCCGTCGCGTCCCCACGACGGAAGCCCCCTCCCCGCTCCGGTGGCGCGAGCTCCCCCTTCGCGCCGTTCCGGGCGGGTCCGCGGCCCGGTCCCCCTGGCCACCGAGCCGCGGACGTACTGAAGGGGACCTTCCTCGATCCCCCTTGCGGGGAAGGTCCCCTTCAGCGCACCCCCAGCCTCTCCCCTCTATGCAAGACAGGAGGAGGGTCCCGCCCGGGAGATACATGGTTCGTCAGAATTTTTCGGCCAGGATTTCCGACCCGCCGGGACGAGGGCGAACAGCGCCGTCAGAAGTCGCGGATCACTGAGACTCTGCCGTGCAAGGGATCCGTCACGAAGATCGTCCGCGTCCGCTGGTCGACGGCGACGTCGCCGGGGTTGACGCCGAGGTCGAGTTCCCCGCTGAGCGTGCCGGCGGCGCCGTCGATCCGGGCCAGCCCGTTGCTGCCACCGTTGCTGTAGACAGTATCCGTTCCCTGGTGCACGGCGATCGCCGACGACTCGCTGCGCAACAGCACGGTCTTGCGCTCGCTCCGCGTCGCGGCGTCCACAATGGACATGTGGTGGATGGCCGAGTTCGCGACGTAGACGGTGCCGCTCTGCTGGTGCACCGCCACTCCGGTGGGGGACGCCCCGACCCGGATGCTCGCGGTGAACCTCCCCCTGCCGATGTCGAAGACCTCCACCGAGTTCGTTGCCGCGCTGGTGCAGTAGGCGAGCTTGCGCCCGCTGTCGACGGCGATGCCGGATAGTGCCTTCACCGGGCTGTTCGCCGTTCTGCGCAGCGTGGCGCTGATCCCGTCGAGCACCGCGAGCGCGCCGGTCGCGGCGCTCACCGCATAGATCCGGTTGGCCTGCGGGTCGAGCGCGAGCGACGACGTCCCGGCACCGGCGCCGATCACGCTGACCAGGGCGAGCCTCAGGCCGTCGAGCACCAGCACGGTGCCCGCCGGGGGATTGGCGACGTAGATCCGGTTGGTCAGCGGGTCGACGGCGACGTCGCCGGGTGCGCCGCCGGTGCGGACGACCGCGGTGACCGTCGCGCTGAAGCCGTCGATGATCGAGACCGAGCCGGTGGCCGGATCGGAGACGTACGCGAGACCGGTGAGCGGATTCACCGCGACCGCCGCCGGCGTGCCCCCGACGTCCACCGTCACGACCTGCTCGGCCCGCGCTTCAGTGGTCGCGGCCACGGTGCCCGCACCCGCCGCGACCAGTGTGAACAGGCCGCGCCTGCTCAGTTCCGGACCACGCATCGGCACCTCCGCGGAGAAGGGGAATGCCCTCGCATTGCCGTTCGACCCTAACCCGGGTGACGATCATGCGAAGGAACTTCGGATCGCCCGATCGCGTTGTTTCCGGTGGGTAACCCGCGAGTTCGAGCGGAAGGAGGCGAGCATCGTGCACAAGCATCACAACGGGCTGAAGACCGCGCTGCTGCTCGGCCTGCTCTCCGCGATCATCATCGCGATCAGCGGGTTCTTCGGCCGTGGCGCGCTGATCATCGGCCTGCTGCTGGCGCTGGGCATGAACGCCTTCGCGTACTACAACTCCGACAAACTCGCGCTGCGCGCCATGCACGCGCGGCCGGTCTCGCAGGCCGAGCAGCCCGCGATGTACCGCATCGTGCGCGAGCTGGCGACGACGGCGCGGCAGCCCATGCCCCGCCTCTACATCAGCCCGACGCAGGCGCCCAACGCGTTCGCCACCGGCCGCAGCCCGCGGCACGCGGCGGTGTGCTGCACCACCGGCATCCTCGACCTGCTCGACGAGCGGGAGCTGCGTGCCGTGCTCGGGCACGAACTGTCGCATGTATACAATCGCGATATTCTCATCTCGTGCGTCGCCGGCGCGCTGGCCAGCGTCATCAGCGTGATCGCGAACATCGCACTGTTCTTCGGCGGCAACAACCGCGACGGCAACCCGCTCGTTTCGCTGCTGCTCGTGCTGGTCGGCCCGATCGCCGCCGCGATCATCAAGATGGGCGTCAGCCGCTCCCGTGAGTACCAGGCCGACGCCTCGGGCGCGGAGCTGACCGGCGACCCGCTCGGCCTGGCGTCGGCCCTGCGGAAGCTCGAACGCGGCACCCGCGCGGCGCCGCTGGCACCCGAGCCCGCCGTGGTCTCGCAGTCACACCTGATGATCGCGAACCCGTTCCGGCCGGGGGAGGGGCTGTCGAAGATGTTCTCGACGCACCCGCCCATCCAGGACCGCATCCGCCGCCTGGAAGAAATGGCGAACCGCCCCTACTGAGTCTTGTGCGTTGCGGCCGGTTCTAACCGGACGCAACGCTCACGAGTTCTTTCGGCCCCGCACACGCGGGGACAATCGGGGCGTGGTGGTGATTGACCCGAAGGGCGACGGACCACCCCCGCCGCTCAAGCGCCGGTCGCCCCGGCAACCCGGGCGACGTTCATCACATAGTCGCCGTAGCCGGACTTCGCCAGCTTCGAGCCCAGCGCGTAGCACTGGTCCGCGTCGATGAAGCCCATCCGCAGCGCGATCTCCTCCAGACACGCGATCCGCACCCCGGTCCGGTGCTCCAGCACCTGCACGAACTGGCCCGCTTCGAGCAGCGAATCGTGCGTCCCGGTGTCCAGCCACGCGAAGCCCCGGCCCAGATCGACCAGCCGCGCGCGGTCCTGCCGCAGGTAGGCGAGGTTGACGTCGGTGATCTCCAGCTCGCCCCGCGGCGACGGCTTGAGGCCACGCGCGATCTCCACGACCTGGTTGTCGTAGAAGTACAGCCCGGTGATCGCCTTGTTCGACCGCGGCCGCTCCGGCTTCTCCTCGATGGACACCAGCTTGCCGCTGTCGTCGACCTCGCCGACGCCATAGCGTTCGGGGTCCTTCACCGGATAGCCGAACAGCACACAGCCGTCCAGCGTGCCGACCGCCTCGTGCAGCCTGCCGCGGAACCCCTGGCCGTAGAAGATGTTGTCGCCCAGCACCAGCGCGACGTCGTCGTCGCCGACGAAGTCCGCGCCGATCACGAACGCCTCGGCGAGCCCGTTGGGGCTGGGCTGCACGGCGTACGAAAAGGACAGTCCCAGCTGCTCGCCGTCGCCGAGCAACTTGCCGAAGTTCGGCAGGTCGGCCGGGGTGGAGATGATCAGGATCTCGCGGATCCCGGCCAGCATCAGCACCGAGATCGGGTAGTAGATCATCGGCTTGTCGAACACCGGCAGAAGCTGTTTCGAAACCGCTTGGGTGATCGGATGCAGCCGTGTCCCGCTGCCCCCCGCCAGCACGATCCCCTTCATCCCGCTCCTCCGCTCGACACCTGTAGGGCCGATGACCGACCCTACTGGCCGCTGCTAGGGGAACGCTGGACCCTTTCCGAAGTACGCCTTGCAGCCGTTGTTGTTCTCGGTGGCGATCTCCAGGACGTTCCTGCCGCCGTCCACGGGCAGCAGCGTCGAGCTGTAGTTGGGGCAGAAGTTGTTGTAGATGCCGGAGATGTGCACCGGTGCGGGCAGCTCGTACCAGTTTCCGGCACCGAGGTCGTCGTTCGCGAGCAGCACCTGGCCGTTGGCGGACTGCGGAGTGCCGTAGGAGTTGGTGTAGATCTGCCCGACCATGACGATCCGGACGCCGCGGGGGCCGCCGGGGAACAGCGCGATCGTCTGCGCGTGCTGGAAGTAGTTGCCGTTCGCGGTCGTCACCCGGGTACCGGGGTCGGCGGGGTCGCCCCAGTTCGCGCCGTCGTCGGAGATCTTGTAGTACGGGTCGCAGTAGCGGTCGCCGTAGTTGCAGATCTCGTACGCGAAGTAGTAGCGCCCGTCGGGCAGCCGCCGGATGATCGGCATCCCGGGCCGCACGCGATGCGGCGGGATGGCCATGGTCAGCTGCTTGGTGCCCCAGTTCACGCCGTCGGTCGAGGCGACCCGGTTGAGCACCTGCGCGTACTGCGGCGCCTGGGTCTCGTCGGCGTAGTGCAGCCACAGCGTGCCACCGGCGTCGACGGTGAACTCGGCTTCCCAGATGCCGTCGTGGTTGTGCGAGCGCGCGGCCTCGGACAGGAAGCTCCAGGTGCGCCCGCCGTCCCGGCTCGACCAGATCTTGATGCCGACCCGGCGCTGGGGCCCGGCGTCCTGCCGGTAGCTCGCCGCCCACAGCAGGGTCCCCGTCCGCAGACGCCCGACGCGCTGGGGCAGTTCGTACAGGGTGCCGCAGCACATGCCCGCCGCGCCGTCGGGATCGCGGATCTCGCTGAGCTTGTGGAAGGTTTCGCCCTCGTCGGTGCTCTCCATGATCGGCGTGAACTTGCCGCCGCCGTCCTCGCTGCTGAGCGACGCGAGGATGTGCCCGCGGCCGACCGGCGAATGTTCGAGCCGGATGAGCCGCGCGTAGTTGCCGAAGCCCGGGACGAGCTGTTTACGCGTCGCCGCCTGCGCCGGGCTGAGCGTCGCAGCGCTCACTGTCAGTGACAGCACGAGGGCGAGCAGAAGTCTGAACCGGCGCATCTCGAACCCTTCTCCGCGCAGTAGCGGCGTGATTACACCACGCACTTCGGAAGTGACATCGGCTTTGCGTTCGGCACAGCTACGTCGGTCGCGGGATTTCGCTCGTCCGGGGAAAAGGCATGGCTCGACCGGGTGAACCCCGCACTGTCCGTGGCGGTAACGCGAGACCGTGGCCCGGCGAAAGACGTCACGAGCCGAGAAGCGGCTCATGAGGGGGACGCACCGTCTTGACCAGGAACTTCCGTCGCTGGGCGGGCTGCGCGCTGACCGTTGCCATCCTGGCGACGACGGCCGCCTGCGCCGAAGGCTCGTACGGCGTCGGCTACATCATCGGCCGACGTGGCAACTCGGGCGCGTTCACCGCTCCGCCGCCACCGCCTCCGTCACCGACGCGACCGGCTCCCGCGGAGCTGCCGAACGAAACCCACAGTGGCAAGGGCGACGCGACGGTCCCGATCTCCTGGCCGAGCGACCAGCCGGGGTTCGTCACCTTCGAATGCCCGAAGTGCGTCAGCAACGTCTTCGTGAACACCGACGGTGACGAGATCTCGCTCGTCAACGCCATCGGCTCCTACCGCGGCACGCACTGGATCAACATGTCCCTGCACGCCCACCGGCCGACCCGCACCCTCACGATCAGGGCGAACTCCGCCTGGACCGTGACCATCGCCGACGCGCGGAGCCTGCCGGTCGCCGAGCCGGGCAAGGAGCTGTCCGGCAAGGCCGAATCGGTGCTCAAGATCCCCGCCGGAGTGACGAAGGCCGCGGTCGTCGCGAACGGCGACTTCCACTTCGCGCTCTGGGTCACGACGGACTCCAGCAGCAGGCTCGTGGTCAACCAGCGGCCGCCGTACCGGAACACCATCCCGGTCGACGGCCCCGGCTACGTCCAGGTCGAGGCCGCGGCGAACTGGACGTTCACCGCGTCCTGACGCTCACCGGTAGTTGGTGAACTGCAGCGCGATCTCGAAGTCCTTGCCCTTGAGCAGGCTGATGACCTCCTGCAGGTGATCCTTCTTCTTGCCGGACACCCGCAGCTGGTCACCCTGGATCTGGGCCTGCACGCCCTTGGGCGCCTCGTCGCGGATGAACTTGGCGATCTGCTTCGCCTTGTCCGAGGCGATGCCCTGCAGGATCTTCCCGCCGATCTTGTAGATCTTGCCCGAGAGTGCCGGCTCGCCCGCCTCGAACGCCTTGAGCGAGATGCCGCGCTTGATCAGCTTCTCCTTGAACACCTCGACCGCCGCCAGCGCGCGCTCCTCGGTCTCCGACTCGATCGCGACGGCCTCCTCGCCGGACCAGCCGATCGAGGTCCCGGTGCCGCGGAAGTCGAACCGGGTGGACAGCTCCTTGCTCGCCTGGTTCAGCGCGTTGTCCACCTCCTGGCGATCGACCTTGCTCACCACGTCGAAAGAGGGATCCGCCACGTGTTCTCACACCTCGTACTCGCTCGTCAGGGGCCACCAGCCTAGCCCCACGCCGTGCCGATCCGGGCACCCGACGCGACGGGGGATCCCCGGGTGCGGGGCGCCCGCACCCGTTGGGTATGCTTTTGCCCGGCCGGTTCGCCGTGCCATGGCAGGTTACCCAAGTGGCCAAAGGGATCTGACTGTAAATCAGACGGCTCAGCCTACGGGGGTTCGAATCCCTCACCTGCCACGAGCGATGTGGGCGAGGTGTGCCGACGGGAAGCGTCGGCGTGCCTCGCTCGTCGTGTTTTCTGGGGGTGCGACCCCCAGGCCCCGCCCGGAGGGGCTTCGCCCCCCGGACCCCCGCCTGTGGTCCCGTGTTCGAGTTGGGTTCCTTGTGGATCCGCCTCTGCGGCAGGGCGATCGACTCCGTTGTGTGGCGCGAGTCATACGGACGCTCTCGAGCGGCCCCTCGATGGTCTCTTCCGTGAAGACGGCCTCTTCGATGCTCCGGTGGGCCTTCTTCGCCGAATGGGGTTCGTGCGTGCGGGACAGTGCGAAACGCGTCGAATGTGTTCGATATCGAACACATTCTGCTGGCTTTCTCGAAAGAGTTTAATCCAGGCTAAATATTTGCCGAATGCGTGAGCTGGCGCTTTCTGGTCGTACGCTTTTTTGACTGGCCGCCAACAACCGTGAACTTCGAAGGTTGTGGATCTTGTCTCTCATCATGCCGAACGCATGATCGTGAAGAACGAAACTTGTCGCCGTCGGCTCGACTGGACGACCTCGAACACGTGGCTGCGATGTGCCTGCTAAGGTTCTCGCCCACCTGAGTACGTCCGGTAGCGATTTTGTTGCGACAGAGGACGATAATGATCATCAGTGACAACGGCTCCAGTGCCTTCACCTTGGTGTCCGCCGATGGAACCTCGAAGCTTTCGCTGCGCATGACGGATCTGCTGTCCGGCGATTTTCGGGAACACCTTACAGCGCAGGGGTTCTGCGTCTCGGACGACGATGCTCGCTCGGTCGTGTCCGAGGCTGTCGTTGCCGTGGCGGCCAATCCCGCCGCATGGACCGCCGTGGGTGGAATTATCGTGACGTTCCTTCGCCGGCACCGCGGGAAAGTGCACCGCTTCGAGGTCGAGAACAAGAAGATCTCCATCGAGGGATACTCCGCCCGGGACGCGAGGAAGCTGGCCGCGGATCTTCTGAAGCTGAGCCGGCAACACGGTAAACCCGAGTAGCAGGCCGGGACCGGTCCCGGTCCCGGGCCGTAGCCTTCCCCACCATCCCTTCCCTCATCAGGAGGAACAGTGCCGAACGCTTTGGTGATCGGCATCGACCGATACGCCGCGAAGCGGATCCCCGCGCTCAAGTGCGCTGTCAACGATGCCGAGGTGATGTCCCGGCGACTCGTGGACGCGGGATTCGAAGTCGTGACGTTGACCGATGACGCCGCCACCCGCAAGGACATCTCCTGGCAACTCGAAGTCGGCCTCAATGACAGGGTGCCGGACGAGGACGACCCGGTCCTGATCTACTGGGCCGGGCACGGCATGTCCGACCTGCGCGAGAACGCCGACAGCGACGAGGGATGGTCGACCTTTCTCCTCCCGTTCGACGCCGACATCGACCAGCCGCTGGCCTCCGCCTTCCCGGTCCAGAACGTGTGGGCCTTGTTGAACAGGCTCAGGACCCGCCGGCTGCTCGTCATGCTCGACACCTGCTTCAGCGGAGCCTTCGCCGAGGATGACCGTCGTGGTTTTTCTCTGGGCGGGAGAGGCGGATCCGCGCGCATGACGGACGATTTCCTGCGGATGGAAGGCCACGGCCGTGTGGTCATTTCGGCATGCGGCCCGAACGAAGTCGCCCGCGAGAACTCCAGGAACGGCCACGGCAACTTCACTCGGTCGGTCCTCTCGGTGATGGAGCGCGGCGTGGATCTCCGGAACCGTCAGGTCAAGATCACCACTTTGATGGCCGACATCCGGGAGGAGGTCCAACGGGAGACCAGGGGCGCGCAGACACCGTTCTTGCATGTCGCGAGCCGGGGCGCGGACTGGAGCGTGCCGCTTCCGCCTCGGGCGCCTTACCAGTCACCAGTGCCGAGCTGGGCGTTCGTCGGAACTTCCGGCGGGGTCGGAAAGACAACCTTGGCGATGATGACGGCGGAACTGCTCGCCGAATCCGGCAACACCGTGCTCTACCTCGACGCCGATATCGCTCACCACGGTGGCACCAGCGAATGGTGTCAGCGAGCGAAGATCGATCTCGGAGCGACTCGCACTTTCGCCGATCACGTGGCCATGTTCTCGCGCGCGAAGACGAGCACCCGGGTCGGCCAGCTCAACGACAGGCTGCTGGACGTCACTCCGGACTATTTGCGCAGACACGGCTGCGGCACGATCCATCTGCTCCCCGCGGCGCGGGCCGGTGACCGGCTGTTCGCTTTCGATCTCGTGGCCGAGATCAAGGACCGCCGCTCGAACGAGACCTGCCGCCGGATCCTCGACGCCGCTCTGGATCGCGGTGTCCGGCAAGGAGCGACCTGCGTCGTCATCGACTGCGGGGCCCAGTTCGACCCGCTCGCGGTGAACGCGCTCACCGCGGCCCATCACCCGTTCATTGTCGCCGCGTCACGCGCCGGAGCCAGGGACCAGCGGGAAACCATCCTGAGCAACTGCGCCCAAACTGTCGACGAGTTCAATCGTATGCGCGTCGAAACCGTCGTCAACCGGGCCCCGAGCAGGGAAGCCCTGGTGCAGCACTGGGGAGAGCCAGGCTATGGCCGGGGCAACTATTACCACTGGCTGCCCTTCGATCGCGCGCTCTTCCAGGACTGGGAGGAAGGACGCCCGAACTTCGAACTCGGTTACGACGAGTTGAGTCATTCCTGGCACGAGATCCTGGTGGCGTCCGACCGAAACAGCTGCGACGGTCTGCACCGGAACCTGCTGCCCAGCGAATGGGACCGATTCAGTAAGTGGGCGCTCTGGATCATCAACAACCCAGGCTGGGCGGAAACGGAACGGAACGCACTGAGCAGGATGCTGCGGCGGTCTTACCTGCTCATTGCGGGCTATTTCGTGGGCCTGGGGGTCAGTCTTACCAGTATGCTTCTTCATATCTTCGCCGAGGACCCGGCGAAGGATCACTCGTTTCTCCCGCAATGGCTGGCGATCACCCTCGTCGCCCTGATCGGGTTTGTTCTGCTCAGCAACATCGTCGGTGGGATCCTCCTCCGCCGTCGCCGCAAGGTGCTCCGGGAAGTGATCAAGTACAGCGTCTCGACGGAGGAGCTCAAGAGATGGTTCTCCATTCCGCGCAGTGAGGGGGCGTGGTGGAAGGTCTGGAAAGCCAGCCGCCGCGCGGCCATCGAATGGCTGCACAAACGCGTGGTGGCCGCGCGGGAGGCGCAGTTGCCGTCCGGCGAGATCCGTGAGGCACGTACGTGACTGGCCTCGGATTCTCCTGCTCGTACACCAGACTGCGGGATGTGGCGGGCGAGTCGCCGTGCGGGCGGCCCGCGACTCGGCGTACGAAGGGCGAGCCGAAATGCATGGGTCACTGGGTGACCGAGCAGCTGATGAGCATTCTCGGCCGCACCGAATACGCGCGGAAGGTCTGGTGGTTCGCGAGCGTTCTGCTGGTCGTATACAGCCTGATGGGCGCTTGGGCATGGTCGCAGTCATACAGTAACTACATCTACGTGACCTGGGCGCTGACGATTTTCAGTATCGGGCTGCTTGTCACGACCGCGCGGGAACATCCGTTCGGCGGATGGCTGGCTCTGGTGTCCGCTCCGGTCATCGGCTTCGCACTCATGGAGAACGGCGTGACCCTGCTGCGAGTTTACCTCTTCGCGGCGGGCACGCCGCCCAACGGAGGTTCCCGGTTGGGGGAGAACCTCGGGGGTTTCGTCGATCTGAGCACAGGGGTGATCTTCTTCAGCTCGTTCGTGGGATTCCTGTTTTGGTATCGGTACGACAGCCGCAGGGAGCTGAGGGCCTGGACCTTCCTCAATCCCCTCCTGGCGATCCTCGCACTTCCCTGCATCGTGGCGGTGACCATCATGACGCACTGGGCTTATCTCGGCCTCCGCCCGTGGTTCCTCGTGGTCTACCCGGCCGCCTACATTGCCCGTGGCCCGGAACAGCTCAAGCGATTGGCCAAGCTCCTTCGGGTCTGACGTGGCGAATGTCGAGCGGCGAGGGGCGTCAGTGATGCGGGTGGATGTTGAGGCGGGCCGCCTGACGCGTCAGGTAGTCGCGCTCGGCGAGGTTGGGGGCTTTCTCGGCTGCCTCGGCATACAGCCGTGCGGCGGTCGCCAGGTCGCCGTCGCGTTCGTGGAGGTACGCCGCGACCGCGGTGTGGCGGGGGAGGGAGTCGTCCAGTTTCGCGAGCGCCGCCAGCCCGGCGCGCGGTCCGTCGGCCTCGCCGACGGCCACCGCGCGGTTGAGCCGGACGACCGGGCTGTCGGTCAGGCGCGCGAGTTCGTCGTACCACTCGACGATCTGCACCCAGTCGGTCTCCCCGGCCGTGGGCGCGTCGGCGTGAAGTGCCGCGATGGCGGCCTGTGCCTGGAATTCGCCCAGCCGGTCGAGGGCCAGCGCCGCCTGCAGGATCTCGACGCCCTCGGCGATCGACGCGGTGTCCCACCGGCTGCGGTCCTGTTCGGCGAGCGGCACCAGGCTGCCGTCGGGCGCGGTCCGGCTGGCGCGCCGGGCGTGGTGGAGCAGCATGAGGGCGAGCAGTCCCGCCACTTCGGGATGGGGGACGGCAGCCGGCGGGGTGGGTAAGCGCAGGTCGACTACGGCGGCGAGCTGCCGGGTGAGCCGGATGGCCTCGGCCGCGAGGTCGACGTCACCGGAGTAGCCCTCGTTGAAGACCAGATAGAGGACGCGCAGCACGGTGGCGACGTCGCCGGGCTGGTCGAACCGCACGCCGGAGACGGTGCGCTTGGCCCGGCTGATGCGCTGCGCCATGGTCGACTCGGGCACCAGATAGGCCTGGGCGATCTGGCGGGTGGTCAGCCCGCCGACCGCGCGGAGCGTGAGAGCGACCGCGGACGACGGTGTCAGCGACGGATGGGCGCACAGGAAGTACAACTGCAGCGTGTCGTCCACGGCCGAAGCCGGTCCGGGTGCGGGCTCCTCCTCGACGACGTCCTCGCGGCGGCGGCGCGCGGTGTCCGCCCGGGTCGTGTCGAGGAACTTGCGCCAGGCCACGGTGACCAGCCAGCCCTTCGGGTTGGCCGGAACACCGTCGGCTGGCCAGGCGCGGACCGCCTCGACCAGGGCATCCTGCACGGCATCCTCCGCCGCCGCGAAGCCGGCTCCGCGGCGGCAGAGGATCCCGAGGACGCTCGGCGTGAGGCTGCGGAGCAGCGCCTCGTCCATTCGGTCGGTCACTCCGTGATGCAATCGGCATGCTCGGTCATGAACGGACGCAGCTCGAGCCACTCGTGGATCGGCTTCCCGCCCGCACCCGGGGCGGCCGACAGCTCCCCGGCCAGCTCGACGGCGCGTTCGTAGCTGTCGACGTCGATGATCATCCAGCCGGCGATGAGATCCTTGGTCTCGGCGAACGGACCGTCGGTGACCGGCGAGCGTCCCTCGCCGTCGTAGCGGACCCACGTGCCCTCGGGGACGAGCGCCTGGCTGTCGACGAACTCGCCGGTCTTTTCGATCTTGGCCGCGAAGTCCCGCATGTACTGCATGTGCGCCGAGATCTCCTCCGGCGTCCACTTCTCCATGGGCACGTCGTTGGCCGGGGCCGGGGCGCCGCGGTAGTGCTTGAGCAGCAGGTACTTCGCCATCGTCGTTCTCCTCGGTGCTGGTGTGGCCCATTGTGGCCACATTCACCGCTGTGACGGAGCCGTTCCCGGGTTCTCGACATCGCCGCCCGAGATTTTTTTCCGAAGTTCCGCGGAAGAGGTCTTCCCGGATTGGTTGCTCACAGTGTCCGGATGGTGACACTGGTGGCATGGTCAAATCGGGGAGGGTGTTCGCCAGGGCCGAATTC
Organism: Amycolatopsis sp. NPDC059027; assembly: GCF_042739735.1. Classification (NCBI taxonomy): domain Bacteria; kingdom Bacillati; phylum Actinomycetota; class Actinomycetes; order Pseudonocardiales; family Pseudonocardiaceae; genus Amycolatopsis; species Amycolatopsis sp. NPDC059027. The sequence goes on from NZ_JBHYIK010000033.1 coordinate 61,412, forward strand.
CGCGCGCTGTTCCTGGCGGTGGTGGTCTCCGTCGCGGGGGACCAGGTCGCCAGGGTCGGGCTCAGCGTGCTGGTGTTCGAGCGCACTCGCAGCGCCGGGTGGACCGCGGCGGCCTATGCGCTGACGTACGCGCCGAACGTGCTGGCCGGGCCGTTGCTGTCCGGGCTCGCCGATCGGTGGCCGCGACGCGCGGTGCTGGTCGGCGCCGATCTGCTGCGGGCGGGGCTGCTCGGGGTGATGGCGATACCGGGGCTGCCGCTCCTCGTGGTCGCGTCGCTGCTGGTGGCGGTGCAGGCGGCGGGCGCGCCCGGCAACGCCGCGCGGGCCGCGACGCTGGCGGCGGTGCTGCCTGCCGAGGACGACTACGTGCTCGGCAAGGGGGTCATCGACGTCGTGGTGCAGCTCGCGCAGGTCGCCGGGTTCGCCACCGGCGGCACGCTGACCGCGGCGTTCGGGCCGTCGCAGGCGTTGCTGGCCGACGCCGCGTCGTTCCTGCTGTCCGCCGTCGTGCTTCGCGCGGGGCTACGCGCTCGGCCCGCACCCACGGAGCGGTCCGATGCCGCGCCGCGCCGGTGGTGGGCCGATCTGACCGCGGGGGCGCGATTGGTGGCCGAGACCCCCCGGCTGCGCGCGCTCATCGGGCTCGCGTGCGTCGCCGGCCTCTACATCACGGTGGAGGGCCTGGCCGCCCCGTACGTCGCGCAGGTCGGCGGCACGGCGCAGGCGGTCGGGGTGCTGCTGGCGGCAAGTCCCGCCGGAGCGGTGGTGGGCATGCTGATCGTGCGGCGCCTCCCTTCTCCGTTGCGACCACGGCTGTTGACGCCGCTGGCGATCGCGGCCTGCGCGCCGCTCGTGATCTGCGCGGCCGAACCGGGGCTGGTGGTGACCGCGCTGCTGTGGGCGGTGTCGGGCCTGGCCAGCGCCTACCACCTCCCGGCGTCGGCGGCGTTCGTGCGTGCGGTGCCCGACGCGCGGCGCGGCCAGGCGTACGGACTGGCCGCGACCGCGTTGCAGACCAGCCAGGGACTCGGCATCGCGCTCGCCGGCCTGGCCGCGACTCAGCTGCCCGCCTCGGCCGTCGTCGCGGTGTGCGGCGGGCTGGGCGTGATCGCGGCCGCCGCGGCGGGTGGGGCGTGGGACCGTGCTCGCCGCGCCCCACTGTCCGGTTCGCTGTTCGGCAGGCCCGAGAGCGAGTCGGCCTAGCGGCTCCACTCGTTCCCGCGACGGTCCCACTCGTTGCCGGGGCCCCACTCGTTGCCCTGGAACCGGGTCCACTCGTTCCCGTGCAGCCGGGTCCACTCGTTGCCGCGCGGGGTCTGGTTCGCGAGGAACGTCGTGTTCATGAGGATCACTGCCTTCCGGAGGGTTCGTGCATTGGAGGGTTTCGTAGTCGACGCTATCGACAGCCGGTGACGATGCGGTTACCGTGAATGCTCCTTCGTCGCTCACCGCAACCGGGGGATGGGATACAGCGTGAAGGCGGATCGGGACGGACACAGATCGGGCCCTGGCGGATGGCAGCTCTGGTCGCTGCCGGGGAAGGCGCTCGCGCTGATCCTGGTCGTCGACCTGGCTGCCGTCGGCATCGCCGTGGGCACGGCGAACTCGCTCGCGGCCGGCGGTACGCACTGGTGGTGGTTCGCGGCCCTGGTCTGCGGTTCGGTGGCGCATCTGGAGGTCGCCAGGAGCATCGAACGCCGCCGCGAGCAGTCCAGCAAGGGTGTGCCGTACACGAACCTGAAGTCGCTCTGGGTGTTCGCGGCCGTGTTGCTGGTGCCACTGCCGCTGGTCATCGCGCTGACCGTCATTTCCTACGGCTACTGCTGGGCGCGCGTATACGGGCCGTCGGTTGCGCATCGCAAGGCCTACTCGGCCGCCACGTTCGTGCTCGCCTCGGCCGCCGCGAGTGCCGTGCTGCACGCCGGGGGCCTCGACCAGGTGCCGCGGTTGCCGAAGAGCGCGTGGTCGCTGCTGGTCATCGCCGCGGCCGCCGCCGTCTGGTGGCTGGTCAACTACGCGCTCGTGGTGTTCGCGATCGTACTGTCCACTTCGGACACCTCCGTCCGGCAGGCACTGGGCGACCCCGCCGATCAGCTGGTGGTCGCCGCGGCCCTCGGCCTCGGCGTCACCGTCGCGGCCCTGCTGGTGACAGTGCCGTGGGCGCTGCCCGCGCCGATGGTGGCAGTGCTGGCCGTCCACCGGGACCTGCTGCTGCCGCAGTACCTGCGTGCCGCCCGCACGGACGCGAAGACCGGGCTGGCCGCGCCGACCTTCTGGACGGACGTCGTCAACGCCGAACTCGACCGGGCCCGGCTCGCGGGCACCACCGTCGGGGTGATCTTCCTCGACCTGGACCGGTTCAAGCAGATCAACGACACCCACGGTCATCCCGCCGGTGACGAGGCGATCCGGGCGGTGGCCGACACCGTGCGCGGTGAGGTCCGCGGCGCTGACCTGGTCTCGCGCTGGGGCGGGGACGAGCTGGCGATCGTGTTGCCCGGTATCGGGCACCACCAGTTGCACGCCGTCGCGGAGCGGATCCGCCTCCGGCTCGCGCGGACGCCGATCACGCTCACCCGCACCAAGTCCGGGGTGACGCAGATCCTTCCCGGGGTGACCACTTCCATGGGGCTGGCGTCCTTCCCCGGCAACGGCGTCGACGCCGACCAGTTGGTCCTCGCCGCCGACCACGCGCTTCTCGACGCGAAGCGCAACGGCCGCAACCAGTCCGTCTTCGCGACCAGTATTTAGATCCACCGATCCGTTTCAAAGGGACTTCTCGCCGGGATGATGGTGAATTTCACCGATTTGCCTGCCATATTTCCCCGGCTTGTGTCAGGCTGTTCAGATCAATTTCCGATTTGTCTTCGATGGGTCGGTTTTCAGTGTGCGATTTGCCGTACCGGGCTGGCAAACACGCTGTTCATGCTGTGAGTCATTGAGTGACGGCAGCGGGTTCGGGCTACTCGGATCGGCGATTCGGGCCACCTTTGTCTCCACCTTTCGGGTGTCACCGAAATTGGCCGTTGATAGTGCGGTCGAGTCCGTAACACCCGCATTGGTCGACTCGACAGCATCGAAGCCCGTGCATCTCACGGGCGGCTCACGGCTGAATTCCCATGGAGGTGCGTATGTCATTTTCCGGGACGAAACAGCAGACCAGCCAGGGGCAGGCGAGGGAAGCCCTGGTCAAAGTGCAGTACGAGGACGCGACCGCGGCGGCGAACTACGCGGCGTCGTTCGAGGGATGGGGCCCCGTCGCCCGCTATCACTGGTCGCGGCGGCACATCGTCGGGGAGGCCCTGAAGAACTGCCCCGGTGGGGCCCTGCTCGACATCGGGTGCGGCCCCGGTGCGCAGGTCCGGTACCTGCTCGACGAGCGGCCGGGAGATTTTCGCATCACGGCGTGCGACCAGTCGTTCGCGATGATCGAGGCCACCGCCGAACGCGTCGGCCCGGCGGGCGGCGTCCGGCTTTCGGTGGCGGACATCGAGGACATGCCGTTCGGCGACGACAGTTTCGACGTGGTCCTCGCGATGGGGGTGCTCGAGTATGTCGACGCGGGCAACGCGTTGCGGGAGGTCGCGCGGGTACTGCGGCCGGGCGGGCTCCTCGTCGCGACGATGCTCAACCCGCTGAGTCCGTACCGGCTGTTCGAGTGGGGCGTGTTCTGGCCTGCCCGGCGGGTGGCGGGTTTCGTCGAGCGATGGTGCGGTGTCCCGCCGCATCGTCGGCACGCCGCCCGGAGGACGGGGATCCACGCCGTCCGCCCGGCCCGGCTGCGGAAGTTGCTATGGCAGTCCGGACTGTCGCCGAAGGACGTCGCGTTCTACGACGTGACGGTGCTGGTGCCGCCGTTCGACCGCCTCGTGCGCCGGTGGGCGAGGGGGTGGCGGCACGCACCGGAGACCACGGTGAGCCGCGGCGCGCGGCGCTGGCTCGGCACGGCCTATCTGATGACCGCGCGGCAGTCCGTGCCGTCCTGAACGACGGGAGGCATCGTGCCGAAGGGGACTTTCAGTGCGTCCACGCACCGAAAGTCCCCTTCGGGTCAACCGGTTACGCCGCCTGGGGCAGCGGTGCCGACGCCGGGGCGAGCGCCAGGTCGAGCACCTCGCGGACGTTCGCCACCGCGTGCACGTCCAGCTCGGCGAGCACCTCGGCCGGTACGTCGTCGAGGTCCGGTTCGTTGCGCTGCGGGATGATCACGGTCTTCATCCCGGCCCGGTGCGCGGCGAGCAGTTTCTGCTTGACCCCGCCGATGGGCAGCACCCGCCCGGTCAGTGACACCTCGCCGGTCATCGCGACGTCCGCACGCACCACGCGGCCGGAGAGCAGCGAGGCCAGCGCCGTCGTCATCGTGATCCCGGCGCTCGGCCCGTCCTTCGGCACCGCGCCCGCGGGCACGTGGACGTGGATGCCGCGCTCCTTCAGATCGCCGACCGGCAGCTCCAGCTCCGCACCGTGCGAGCGCAGGTAGGACAGCGCGATCTGCACCGACTCCTTCATCACGTCGCCGAGCTGGCCGGTGAGCTGCAGCCCGGTCGCGCCGGACTCCGGATCCGCCAGCGACGCCTCGATGTAGAGCACGTCACCACCGGCGCCGGTCACCGCCAGACCTGTTGCCACACCGGGGGTGGCGGTCCGCTGGGTCGACGCGGGCAGCGAGGACTCCGGCAGGTGCCGTGGCCGGCCGAGGTAGGTCTCCAGGCCCTCGGCGTCCACCGTGACCGGCAGGGTGACCTCGTCGAGCGCGACCTTGGTGGTGATCTTGCGCAGCACCTTCGCGATCGTCCGGTTCGCGTTGCGCACGCCCGCCTCGCGGGTGTACTCGGCGGCGATCCGGCTGAACGCCTCGTCGGTGATGACTACGTCGCCCTCGCCCAGCCCGGCGCGTTCCAGCTCGCGGGGGAGCAGGTGGTCGCGGGCGATGGTCACCTTCTCGTGCTCGGTGTAGCCGTCGAGCGTGACCAGCTCCATGCGGTCCAGCAGCGGGCCGGGGATGGTCTCCAGCGCGTTCGCCGTCGCCAGGAACACCACATCCGACAGGTCCAGCTCGACCTCGAGGTAGTGGTCCCGGAACGTGTGATTCTGCTCCGGATCGAGCACTTCCAGCAGTGCGGCGGTCGGGTCGCCGCGGTAGTCGGCGCCGACCTTGTCGATCTCGTCGAGCAGCACGACCGGGTTCATCGAGCCCGCTTCCTTGATGGCGCGGACGATCCGGCCGGGCAGCGCGCCGACGTAGGTCCGCCGGTGCCCGCGGATCTCCGCCTCGTCGCGGATGCCGCCGAGCGCGACGCGGACGAACTCGCGGCCCATCGCCTTCGCCACCGATTCGCCCAGCGACGTCTTGCCGACGCCGGGAGGGCCCGCGAGCGCGAGCACCGCGCCGGAACGCCGGCCGCCGACCGGCCCGAGCCCCGACTCCGCGCGGCGCTTGCGCACGGCCAGGTACTCGATGATGCGTTCCTTGACGTCGTCGAGCCCCGCGTGGTCGGCGTCGAGGATCGCCCGCGCGCCCGCGATGTCGTGGACGTCGGTGGTGCGCTCGTTCCACGGCAGTTCCAGCACCGTGTCGAGCCAGGTCCGGATCCAGCCGCCCTCCGGCGACTGGTCCGAGGTCCGCTCCAGTTTGTCCACTTCGGACAGTGCGGCCTTCTTGACGTGCTCGGGCAGCTCGGCGGCCTCGACCCGGGCACGGTAGTCGTCGTCGGCCGCGGATCCGTCCAGCTCGCCCAGCTCCTTGCGGATCGCCTCGAGCTGGCGGCGCAGCAGGAACTCTTTCTGCTGCTTCTCCATGCCCTCCTGGACGTCCTTGCGGATCGTGTCCGTGACCTCCAGCTCGGCGAGGTACTCGCGGCTCCATTCGAGCGCCTTCTCCAGGCGCGTCGAGACGTCGAGCGTAGTGAGCAGCTCGAGCTTCTGTTCGGTCTTGAGGTACGGCGCGTTGCCGGACAGGTCGGCGACCGCGGAGGGCTCCTCGACCTGCTGGACGGCGTCGATCAGCTGCCAGCCGCCACGCTGTTGCAGCACGGAGATGACGACGGCCTTGTACTCGGTGGCGAGCTGGGCCGTGCGGTCGTCGGTGACCTCGGGGGCGTCGTCGGCGTGGACCCAGCGGGCGGCGCCCGGGCCGTCGGCGATGCGGCCGACGGCGGCGCGGTGGGTGCCGCGTAGCAGGACCGCGGCCTTGCCGCCGGGGACGCGGCCGACGCGTTCGACGGTCGCGACGGTGCCTACCTCGGCGTACTCGCCGTGGACGCGGGGGACGATCAGGACCTCGGCCTTCGCCGCCGCGGCGGAGCGGATGCCGGGGAAGGACGCCTGCGCCGGCGTCTTGGCCTGGGCGGACTCCACCGCGGCCCGGGTCTCGCTGTCGGTCAGGTCGAGCGGGACCACCATGCCCGGCAGCACGACGTCGTCGTCCAGCGGGAGCACGGGCAGGAGGCGGGTGTCGGTCATGTGCACTCCTCGGTTAGTTGAGTCTGCCTAGCTCAACTCTCCGATCGACCGGTTTGTTTCCACTGGAGCGTTCGCCCGCAGCGATCACCCCCGCCCACCCCAAACATCCGACCCCCTCCTAGCCCCCTGCCCGCCCCCGAGCGCGTTTAGCCCGCTAAACGCGCTCGCCGAGGGGGCACCCGAGTGCGTTTAGCCCGCTAAACGCGCTTGGTCGCGGGAGGGGGCGGGGTGGACATCGGAGGTGTGGAGGGGAAGGGAGGGGTGGGTCAGGCGGGCTTTTCGGCCACGCCGCACCACGCGAAGGGCCGCGCCTCGGCCTCGACGGCGTTCAGCTGACGGTCCGGCCGCCAGTCGGGAAGGTGCACGACGCCGGGCTCCAGCAGCGTCCAGTCCCCGAACAGCGCGACGATCTCGTCGCGGTCCCGCAGCCACATCGGGTTGCTCGTGTTCCGGTACTGCTCGACGAGCCAGCGCAGCCCGTCCAGTGCCTCGCCCGGCTCGCCGTCGCCCTCGCTCATGTGCGAGATCACCAGCCTGCTGCCCGGCGGCAGCGCGTCCCGGTACGTCCGCACGATCCCGGCGGGGTCGTCGTCCGGCCCGGCGAAATGCAGCACGGCCACCAGCATCAGGCAGACCGGCTGCGTGAAGTCGATCAGTTCCCGCGTCCGCGGGTCACGCAGGACCGTCTTCGGGGAGCGCATGTCGGCCTGGACGATCCCGGCCCAGTCGGTCGCGCCCTCCTCTTCCAGGATGACCGTCGCGTGTGCCACCGCCACCGGCTCGTAATCGACATAGACCACTTTCGCCGGCTCGTCGTCGGGCAGTTCGGCCGCGATCACCTCGTGCACGTTCCCGGCTGTCGGGACCCCCGAGCCGAGGTCGATGAACTGCCGGATCCCGCCGTCCAGCGCGCTGCGCACCGCCCGGTTCATGAACTCCCGGTTGTGCCGGGCACCCGGTTTGACGTACGGCCACTGCCGTTCCATCCGGCGCCCGAACTCGCGGTCGACGGCCCAGTTCTGGCTGCCCCCGAGATACCAGTCGTAGATCCGCGCCGCGGACGGCTTCTCGGTGTCGACGCCCTCCGGCGCGGTCGGCGCGGAATCCCCCTGCTCGGTCACTATCGGTCCCCTCGCTCGCGCGTTCCTGTGCTCAGCGTAGCGAGCGCGGGGCCTGCGAGAAGCCGCCACGCGCCGTAGTCACCGAACCGCCGGCCGCCGTTGCCAGTACGTCCACAGCGGGCGATAGCCCTGCGCGTACCAGAACGGCGTCGACCGCGGATTCGCCGCGGCGTGGTGCAGCAGCACGACGTCGGCGCCCTCCTCGTCGAGAACCTGGTGCGCGTGGGTCGCCAGCGCGGTGCCGACACCGGACGACCGCGCGGCCTCCGCGACCGCCAGCGACGACAGATAGCCGACGCGGGTAGCGGCGACGCGGCCGCTGATCCAGCCGGTCTCGCCGGGGTGCTGGACGTTCACCATGCCGAGCGGACGGCCGTACAACTCGGCGATCCACAACGGCGGCTCCGGCCGTTTCAGCTGTTCGGCGAGGTCCTTGGCCAGGATCTCCTCGACACCCGCGCGGAGGTTGACCGTGCCGAACTGGGCGTCGTAGGAATGCAGCTCCATCCCCAGCGCGACGGCGGTCTCGAGGTCGCCGGGCTCGGCACGGCGGATCTTGACGCCCGGCGTGCCGCGCGGGCCCGCCGGGGTCAGCCGCTCGGCGGGCCGCACCGCGATCACGCGCAGTGGCGCGAAGCCGTGGTGCAGCATCTCGCGCGCGCCCGCCGCGTCCCGGCTCGCACGGGGCACGATCGCCGCGGTCTCGGTGTCGCCCGGTTCGGCGACCGCGCGCAGATGTTCATCCCATCGGGTGAGCAGCGCGTCGAGCGCGTCCGCCGGGCGCGGGCCCGCCAGCTGGAGGTCGAGCCGGTGCTCGGTCAGCGCGCGCCAGGGCGCGTTCGGGGCGTCGCGGTCGACCTGGACGCGGGAAGCGAGGCCTGCCGCGGCGGAGTCACCGGCCCCGACGCCCAGCACCACGGCGTTTTCCGAGGTCTCGAAGGGAGTCGAACCGGGGAGCAGGGGATCCACCGCCGCGAGCCGTGTCGCGTGTTCGGAGGCAATCACGTCGCTGTGCATGGGGCACATTCAAGCGCTACCCGGGCGGATGTGCGTAGAGAACGACGCGAGTGGGCACCTCGTACGCGACCCCGGATGTTTCACTCCTTGGTCCACGCAGGTCAGTGCGGCTTGGTCATTGTTAACCCTGGGGTGATCTCCTAGTGTCTCGAAAGGGACACGGGTACGCCCTACGGGGTACGGTATGGCCCTTGTCCACACCTGACGTCACGGATGAACGACCGGTGGGGCAGCCGGGAAGGAAGGTCGGATGCCGGACAGCAACGCCCACGCCCCAGCCTCGGCACAGGCCAAAGCGGGCACGGGTGGAGCCGGGACGTCAGTGTCTTCCGTGTCCTCTTCCGAGGCCCGCACCGACGAACGCCGCTTCCGCGCCTACACCTTCGTCGTGCTCAGCCTCGGCCTCGTCGCGGCCTTCGCGGTCGGCGCGTGGCTACCGTTCAAGGGGAACGTCAACCTCTGGTGGATCGGCCTCGTCCTCACCGTCGCCTTCCTGCTCGCCGAGCAGCTCGGCATCAACGTCGACGTCCGGAGCGGCATCTCCTGGACCATTTCGTTCACTGAAATCCCGCTGGTAATCGGTTTCTTCATCGCTCCGTTCGAGGTCGTGCTCGCCGCGCACCTGGTCGCGGGCATCGGGACACTGCTCGCCCGCAAGGTCGCCGGGCGCGTCCTCTACAACGCGGGCGCGTTCCTGCTGGAGATCACCGGCGCCTTCGCGGTCGCGGGCCTGGTCAAGCAGGCGACCGGCTCGGTGGACATGACGTGGGTGGCCGCGCTCGCCGGGACACTGGCCGCGCCGCTGGTCAGCACGCTGCTCGCGCTCGCCGCGGTGCGGGTGCTGCGCCGCCGGATGCGGGTCAGCACCGCGATCCGGCTCACCGGGCGCATCCTCGTCGTCGGCTTCGTCAACGCCTCGGTCGGCCTCTCCGGTTACCTGGTCATCTCCAGCACGCCCAAGGCGTGGCCGCTGGTGCTCGCCGTCTTCCTCGGGCTGACCGCGCTGTACTGGGCTTATTCCGACCTGCTGCGCGAACAACGCGACATGGAAGCGCTGTCGGACGTCAGCCTGATGGTCGCCCGCTCCGGCCAGCAGGCCGCCGCTCGGCCCGCGAGCCGGGCGGACGAGCTCGTCGGCGGCGTCGACGTCCGCGAGTGGGCCACGATCGCCGAACGCATCAAGGACCAGCTCGCCGCCGGGCGGGTGGTGCTGCGGCTGCGGCTGGAACCCAAGGACGCCATGCGCGTGGTCGTCGCGGGTGACGACCTGCCACCGGTCGACCCGGCCGCCGACGATCCGCTGCTGCGCCTTCCCGGCGCGCACGTCCGGCACTTCCGGATCACCGAAGCGAACCCGGACGTCCGCGCCGCGCTGATCGACCGCGGCGCGCAGGAGGCGCTCGTCGTCCCGCTGCGCAGCGCGAACCAGCTCCTTGGCGTCGTCGAAGCGCACGACCGGCTCTCCCGCTGGCGTGGTTTCGGCAAGTACGACGTCCAGCTGCTGGGCACGATGGCGAGTCACCTCGCGACGTCGCTCGACAACCGCCGTCTGCTCGCGACACTGCGGCACGACGCGTACCACGACCCGCTCACCGGGCACCTCAACCGGCCGGGCTTCCGGCAGGTCGCGAAGGAACCGTTGCGGGAGTTCGCGAACGCCGTGGTGCTGCGTATCGACCTGGACGTCTTCTCGACGGTCAGCGACGCGCTCGGCTACGCGTGGGCCGACCGGATGGTGATCGCCGCCGGCCGCCGCATCCGTGACGCGCTCGGCCCGGACGTCCCGCTCGCGCGGCTGGAGGGCGCGTCCTTCGCGGCGCTGCTCGTCGGGTGCGCGCCCGAGAACGCCCACGCGGCGGCGGAACGGCTGCGTGCCGAGCTTTCCGCGCCGTACCCGGTGGACCGGCTCTCCGTCGAAGCGAACGCGATGATCGGGTACGCCACCACCTCGCCCGAGGACAACGGCGACGCCGTGGACATCGACGGGCTGCTCCAGCGTGCCGACGTCGCGGTCCGGGCCACGCGCGGCGGCGAGGAGGTCCGCGGCTACGTGCCGAGCATGGGCCAGATCTTCCTGCGGCGCTTCCAGCTGGTCACGCAGTTCCGCCAGTCGCTGGAGGACGGCCAGGTCACCGTGCACTACCAGCCCAAGATCACTCTGCCGAACCGTCAGGTGCAGGGCGTCGAGGCGCTGGTGCGCTGGGTGCACCCGGAGTTCGGCAGGCTCGGCCCGGACGAGTTCGTCCCGGCGATCGAGGCGGCCGGGCTCATCGGCGTGCTGACGTCGTTCGTGCTGGAGGCCTCGCTCAAGCGCGTCCGCAAGTGGCTCGACGAGGGCCTGCGGATCTCCGCCGCGGTGAACCTGTCGGTGCGCAACCTCGCCGACGAGGACTTCCCGGCCAAGGTCGCGCGTGAGCTGGAACGCTTCGACGTCCCGCCGGAGCTGCTGACGTTCGAGCTGACCGAGTCCGGGGTGATGTCGGACCCGCAGAAGGCGCTGCCGATCCTGCGCGAGCTGCACTCGCTGGGCATCGTGCTCGCGGTCGACGACTTCGGCACCGGGTACTCGTCGCTGGCCTACCTGCGGCAGCTCCCGGTCGACCAGGTCAAGATCGACAAGAGCTTCGTGCTCGGTATGGGCACCGACCTCGGCGACCTCGCCGTGGTGCGCTCGATCGTCGAACTCGGTCACTCGCTCGGGCTCACCGTCGTGGCCGAGGGCGTCGAGGAGGACGTCGCCCGCGACCAGCTCGAAGCGATGGGTTGTGACGTCGCGCAGGGCTACCTCATCTCGCGGCCGCTGCCGGAGGACCGCCTGGAGGCGTGGCTGCAGGCGCGGACGGCCCGCTCACCGGGGCGGCACTCGGAGACAGTGCTGACCCTGCTGACCTGAGGTTTTGTACTTTGGCCACCCCGGTTGCACAGAGGGGTGAACCCCCTTGCTAATCTTTCCAAGTCCTCGCGAGAGGCCAGGCCCCTTTAGCTCAGTCGGCAGAGCGTCTCCATGGTAAGGAGAAGGTCTACGGTTCGATTCCGTAAAGGGGCTCGCGAGTGGGCGGGCTATGCTTGCAGAAAGCGCAAGCGTAGCTCGCTTCGCGGTGTCCTCTGGGGGTCGGACCCCCAGACCCCCGCCAGGGGCAAGCCCCTGGACCCCGGGGGCGGGCGCAAGTAGGGCGGTGTAGCTCAGTTGGCAGAGCAAGCGGCTCATAATCGCTGTGTCGCCGGTTCAAGTCCGGCCACCGCTACGCGGTAATCCTGGGGTACGCCCCCAGACCTGAGAGAGAAGGAAACGCTGTGGCTGCCACCGACGTGCGACCCAAGATCACGCTGGCGTGCGAGGAGTGCAAGCACCGCAACTACATCACCAAGAAGAACCGGCGCAACAACCCGGATCGCCTGGAGATGAAGAAGTTCTGCCCGAACTGCGGTACGCACCGGACTCACAAAGAGACCCGCTGACGTCGAGCGGTTCCTCATCCAGCTTCGCCGAAGCCGTCCCGGACACCCCGGGGCGGCTTCGTCGTTCCCGGAGCCCGGTAGCCTCCTCGCGTGCCCTTGGATCAGTCGTTCAGCGGGCGGAGCTATCCGCCCGCCAGCAAGTATGAAGTGAGCCGGGAGAAAATCCGGGAGTTCGCCGACGCGATCGGCGACGAGAACCCGCTCTACCGGGACGCCGAAGCCGCGCGCGCCGCCGGCTATCCCGACGTCATCGCGCCGCCGACGTTCGTCACGATCATCAACCTCGCCGCGATCAACACCATCGTCACCGACCCCGAACTGGGGCTGGACTACTCGCGCATGGTCCACGGCAACCAGTCCTTCGGTCACACCCGCCCGATCCACGCGGGCGACGTGCTCGAGCTGACCACGCACATCGAGAAGATCATGGCGCGCGCGGGCAACGACTTCATCGACCTCCGCGCCGACATCACCGACGCCGGGGGCGCGCCGGTGTGCACCACGCGGGCCCAGCTCGTCGTGCGAGGGGAGGACGCGTGAACGTCGGAGACGAACTGCCCCCGCTGCGGGTGCGGGTCACCAGGGACCAACTCGTCCGCTACGCCGGTGCGTCGCTGGACTTCAACCCCATCCACTGGAACGAGAGCTTCGCGAAGAACGTCGGGCTCCCGGACGTCATCGCGCACGGCATGCTGACCATGGCGCTGGCGGGCCGGGTCGTCACCGACTGGCTCGGCGACCCCGGCCGCCTCGTCGATCTCAGCACCCGTTTCACCCGGCCCGTCGTGGTCCCCAACGACGAGCAGGGCGCGCTTGTCGAGTTCACCGGCAAGGTGGCCGCGATCTCGGACGACGGGATCGCCCGCATCGATCTGGTGGCCAGGTTCGACGGCCAGACCGTCCTCGGCAGGCCGCAGGCCAAGGTCCGCGCGAGCTGAAGGGGACGTTCGTCGCATAAGACGTGGGGTAGGGGGGGTGGGTCTCGAGACGCTGGTGGTTATGAGCGCCACAGAACGCGCCAGGGGGGGGGAGAGGAGCGCCCCCCCGGG